>CAMOGC010000086.1 GCA_946613955.1 uncultured Clostridia bacterium | reverse complement strand
AAAAATATGGACATTCGCCCCCGTTCCGTGTATATAATAAGGTTTGGTGAATCACTTTTCAAAAGAGGGACTGTGCGACGTTCGCGGCAGCCGTGTTCCCTTTCAGGCGTTAATCGGTGATTCATTTTCAAAGGGAACAAACCGCTTCCACGCGCGCGGCGGCTGCTTTCCGCGCCCCGCGGGGCGCGGACCCGAATCAACGAACCACGGGCGGGTTTGCGCCCGGACGGAAGGAGGAAAAAAGTCATGAGCGAAGGCCTGTTCCGGCAGGAAAGCATGGATCACATTTCTTCCCCGGAGGAAATGCATGATTATCTGCGGGTCACCAGTCCCCGGCTGTGGATGCTGCTGGCGGCCATCCTGGCCCTGCTGGTTGGTTTTCTGATTTTTGCCTCGACCACGGCCATCGAAAGCACCGAAAAGGTCACGGCCGTTGTCTCCTATGGATCCATCCTCTCTTCCCTTCCCGAAGAGCAGGGATCGCTGATCAGTATCGGCATGCCCGTCCGCGTCGGGGGGCTTAAGGCCAAGGTGACGGACATCATCCAGACCGCCAGCCTTCATCTGACCCTGCGGCTGGACAGCGGAGAAGCTCTGGAGGAAGGCTATCACGAGTTCAGCTATGCCGATGAGCAGCCCGACGAAGATAGTCTTAACTATTTTACCGTCATGCAGGGGATCGTCACCATGCCCGACACCGCCGCCAACAGGGAGGCCCTGTCCAAAGACCGCCGGGTTCGGGTCAAAGGCAGTCTCGGAACCGTGACCGACGCCCAGCCCATCTCCACCTATGTCCTGATGCTCATGCCGGATAAAGCCGGCGAAACGTTGGCGGATGGAACCTATCAGGCGGAGATTGTAACGGAATCCACCACGCCCCTGAGCTTTCTGCTCAACTGAGTGAAAGCGGTCCGGTTTTCCCGGGACTCCGGCGGCGGCCGCCGGAAAGCGCGGTTCCCGATGCCGGCCGCCAGGGAAAAGGCCCATCGGAGCCGATCCCGGGCCGCGCGATAAATCGCGCGCCCGGTTACAGACGGAGGAATACACATGTCCGAAAAGCAGGAAAAGTCCGCCCGGAAACCCCGGAAAAAAGGGGTGGCCCGGGTCCCGGTCGTCATGCAGATGGAGGCGCTGGAATGCGGCGCCGCCTGTCTGACCATGATCCTGGCCTATTATCGTAAATGGATTCCCCTGGAGCAGGTACGGAAGGACTGCGGCGTCAGCCGCGACGGCTCCAACATGAAAAACATCTTCCTGGCCGGCCAGCATTACGGGCTGGAGGTTCACGGATACAAAGTCGAGCCGGAAGTGCTGATGAAGTCTGACTTTTTTCCCTGTATCATTCACTGGGAGATGAACCATTTCGTCGTTCTGGACGGGTTCAGGAAGAACAGGGCGGTGCTCAATGATCCCGCCCGGGGCATTGTGCAGGTGTCCATGGAGGAATTCAATTCCTCCTTCACCGGCCTCTGCCTGACCTTTGCCCCCGGTCCGGGTTTTGTTCCCTCCGGGAAGAAGCAAAGCACCCTGGGTTTTGCCCGGAAGCGCCTGCGGGGCGCGGGACCTGCGGTGGCCTTTATCGCCCTGACCACCATCATTTCCTACCTTTTCGGCATCATCGACCCGGTCATGACGCGCGTCTTTTACGACCGGCTGCTCAACGGCCGGGCGCCGGAATGGGCCCGCCCTTTCCTGGTGATCATGGCCGCGCTGTGCGTCTTCCGGATCATTGTGGAATGGATCCGGACGGTCTATTCCCTGAAAATCGATGGAAAAATGGCGGTGGAGGGAAACGCCTCCTATCTGTGGAAGGTCCTGCGCCTGCCCATTGAGTTCTTTTCCCAGCGAATGACGGGGGATATCATGCAGCGCCAGGGTTCCAACGCCTCCATTGCCGGCACCCTGATCCAGACCGTGGCGCCCCTGGCCCTCAACACCGTGATGATGCTGTTCTATCTGCTGGTCATGCTGCGATACAGCCCCCTGATGACCCTCATCGGCCTGCTCTCCCTGGCGCTGAACCTGAGCGTCGCCAATTATCTGTCCACCCGCCGGGTGAATCTGACCCGCGTGCTGATGCGGGATGAGGGCAAGCTGGCCTCCGCCACCCTGGCGGGCATCAGCATGGCGGAAACCATCCGGGCCTCCGGAGCGGAGGCGGGCTTTTTCCGCAGATGGGCCGGCTATCAGGCCTCCGTCAACACCCAGAACGTCCGCTTTGCGACCCTGAACGCCCGGGTGGGGCTGATTCCGCAGTTCATCTCCTCCGCGACCAATTACCTGGTGCTCTTTCTGGGCGTCCGTCTGGCCATCGGGGGCCAGTTCACCCTCGGTCTGATCGCCACCTTCCAGGGGCTTTTGGCTTCCTTCATGGAACCGGCCATGACCCTGGTTTCCGCCGGGCAGACCATCCAGGAAATGCGGACGGAGATGGAGCGCGTCGAGGATGTCATGCAGTATCCGGACGACCCGGTTCTCGCGGCCACGGAGGCGCTTTCCACGGAGGAGTTTTCCAAGCTGACGGGCGAGGTGGAAATCCGGAATCTGACCTTCGGCTACTCTCCCCTGGGAGATCCGGCCATTCAGGATTTTTCCATGCATCTTCGGCCCGGCGGCCGGGTCGCCATAGTGGGGGCCAGCGGATGCGGAAAGTCCACCGTCAGCAAGCTGCTCATGGGGCTCTATGAGCCCTGGGAGGGGAAAATCCTCTTCGACGGAAAACCCATCCGGGAGATTCCCCGGGCCATCTTTACGGGCTCCGTCGCCATGGTGGATCAGGACATCGTGCTTTTTGAGGATACCATCGCCAACAATATCCGCATGTGGGATCCTTCCATTGAGGATTTCGAGGTCATTCTCGCCGCCCGCGACGCTCAGATTCATGATGATATTCTGCAGCGTCCCGGCGGTTATCAGAGCCGCCTGATTGAAAACGGCCGGGATCTGTCCGGCGGCCAGCGCCAGCGGCTGGAAATTGCCCGTGTGCTGGCCCAGGATCCCTCCCTGATCATTTTGGATGAGGCCACCAGCGCCCTGGACGCGAAGACGGAATATGACCTGATGCAGGCGGTCCAGGCCCGGGGCATTTCCTGCGTCATCGTGGCTCACCGCCTGTCCACCATCCGGGACTGCGACGAGATTATCGTTCTCGATCAGGGCCGCGTCGTGGAGCGGGGCACTCATCAGGAGCTGATGGCCCGGGGCGGCGCCTATACCGAGCTGGTAACCAGCGAATAGGCGCTTTCAGAGACATGAACGAAAAAAGCCGAAGCGGCTGTCCGTCCTCCCTTGCGGGGACGTGGCCGCGGAAATTCTCTTCGGCGCTGCAGGGGGAAAAACATGGGTTGGTTTGAAAAGCAGATCCGCCAGCGGCAGGAAAGCGACCGCCGGATTCTGGAGGACGCCTTTGCGCAAATCGCCGGCGCGGTCATGGATCAGTGGCATCAGGGATCCTCCGGCGATCATCTTTCGATCGCCCGGGAAGCCATCGGCGAGATTCTGCAGTATTATCACCACGCGCCGGTGGACATTCCCGATGAGATCCGGGATCCCGCCGCCCAGATGGAATTTGCCCTCCGACCCTCGGGGATCATGGTTCGGGACGTAGAGCTCGAGGAGGGCTGGCACCATGACGCATATGGCCCCATGATGGGCTATCTGAAGGAGGACGGGACGGCGGTGGCCCTGATCCCCGGGTTTCTCACGGGCTATACCTTTCGGGATCCGAAAACCGGGAAGCGTGTCCGGGTTTCCAGGGCCAACGAGCGCCTCTTTTCCCGGGAGGCCCTGTGCTTTTATCAGCCCCTGCCCATGAAAAAGCTGGGCATCCCGGATCTGCTGCTGTATATGAAGCGCTGCGTAACCCGCGGGGATCTGATCCTGATCGTATTGGCGACGCTCCTGGTTCAGCTGGTCGGCATGGTGGAGCCCCGGATTTACAGTCTGGCCACGGGGAAAATTCTGCAGGAACGGCGCGTCAACGTGCTGGGCGGGGCGGCGGCCTTCCTGCTGGGATCCGCCTTCGCCTCCCAGATGATCCAGGTGATCCGGGATCTGCTGATGGAGCGGCTCAATACCAAAACCTCCCTGGCGGTGGAATCCTCCGTCATGATGCGGATTCTTTCCCTGCCGGTCAGCTTTTTCCGCCGTTTCGCCTCCGGCGATCTTTCCAGCAGGGCCGGGGCGGTGAACTCCCTGTGCAGCATGATGCTCCAGAACATCTTCTCCGTAGGGCTTTCCAGCCTCCTGTCCCTCGTCTATATTACCCAGATTTTTTCCTTCGCCCCTTCCCTGCTCGTGCCCTCCCTGCTGGTCATTCTCTCCACGGTCGTGCTGAGCGTCCTCGCTTCTCTGGCGCAAATCAGGATCTCCCGCAAAAGAATGAAGCTGGAGGCCCGGGAAAACGGCTTGAACTACGCCATCCTTTCCGGCATACAGAAAATCCGTCTGGCCGGGGCGGAAAAGCGGGCCTTCGCCCGCTGGGGGCGGCTCTATGCCAGGGTCGCGCGCCTGACCTACAATCCCCCCACCTTTCTGAAGATCAACAAGGTACTGGTTACGGCCATCTCCCTGGTGGGAACGCTGGTGCTCTATGCCATGGCCATTGAAAACCACGTGGAGCCCAGCCAGTATTACGCCTTTATGAACGCCTACGGGCACGTGAGCGCGGCCTTTACGGCCCTGGCGGGCATCGCCATCTCCGTGGCGGGCATTCCCTCCGTGCTGGAAATGGCGGAACCGATCCTGAAGGCGGAGCCCGAGGTGGCCGAGGAAAAGACCGCCGTCGGGCCCCTGCAGGGCGCCATCGAGCTCAGCCACATTTCCTTCCGCTATGAGGAGAATACCCCCTATGTGCTGCGGGATCTGAGTCTGAAAATCAAAGCCGGGGAATATGTGGCCATCGTGGGACGGACCGGCTGCGGAAAAAGCACCCTGGTGCGGCTGATGCTGGGCTTTGAGCAGCCGGAAAACGGCGCCGTTTTCTACGATCGCTATGACCTCTCCCGCGTGGATCCCCGTTCCGTCCGGCGCCAGATCGGCGTTGTCATCCAGAACGGCCAGCTCTTTCAGGGGGATATTTTTTCGAACATCGCCATCTCCGCCCCTCGTCTGACGCTGGAGGAGGCCTGGAAGGCGGCGGAAACCGCCGGCATCGCCGAGGACATCCGCCGCATGCCCATGGGAATGCAGACCATCATTTCCGAGGGCCAGGGCGGCATCTCCGGCGGCCAGAAGCAGCGCCTGCTCATCGCCCGGGCCATCGCCCCCAAACCGAAAATCCTGATTCTGGACGAAGCCACCAGCGCCCTGGACAACAAAACCCAGAAGCAGGTTTCCGAGGCGCTCGATCAGCTCCGCTGCACCCGGGTGGTCATTGCCCATCGCCTGAGCACCATCCGCAACTGTGACCGCATCCTGATGATGGATCAGGGCGCCATCCTGGAGGAAGGCACCTATGAGGAGCTGATTCAGAAGAACGGCGCCTTCGCGGAACTGGTGGCCCGGCAGCGGCTGGATGCCTGAGCCCTTGTCTCCCGTCCGCCCGGTATCCTCCCGCTCGTTTGGCCCTTCGCGCCGCGGTTCACGATGTATCCGATCCCTGCTTTTCAGCGTTTTGAAAACCCCCGCCGGCGAACCCGGCGGGGGTTATGTCATGGAAAGTCTGCTTACTTTTTGATGTAGAGGTAATCACCGGTCCGGATCAGACGGGGGTTGGTAATCTTCGGGTTCCAGTCCAGAATCCGGTGATAGTCGCTGATGCCGAAGCGGTTGGCGATCTTGATCAGGGTATCCCCGCGCTGAATCTGATAGATGTTGAATCCCGCCTTGGCCGGGGGCTTTTTGAAACCGCCGGACACCTCGTTCATCTCCTCCAGGCTCAGTTCCATGGCTTCCTCATTCCCGTTGAACATTTCCTCGCTCATATTATGCTCCTTTCTCCGCCCTCCCGGGCGGTTCCGATTCTTTCCGTTTTTTGATCCCGGATGGCCCCGGGGAATCGCGGAATCGTCCTTCCTCCCCTGGCCTCCATCTATGTGAAAAAGGGGGTCCGGAGTGATACCGTCTCCGGCCGCCGCGCGGGTCAGAAACCCGCTCCGCGCGGAAACGCCCTTTGTTGCCTTTCTCCCCGGTAGTTCCCTCCGCCCGGGGAAATCTTATCCCTGGAAAAACCTCGGCTCGTCATTTTTGCTGGGATCGGGCAGCCGCTTGGAGATATCCTTTGGCTTGGAGATATCCTTTGTCCCCGCCGCCGCGGCGAGAACCATATCGTCCAGGCTCAGTTCCCGAATCGTTCCCATCCCGTGGGCCTGGTCGATCACGGCCCCCAGTTCCGGCTCCTCCTCAAATCGCTGCAGATCAAACAGCGCCTTCAAAATCTTTTCCATCTCCATCCCTCTTTTCCTCCTCATTCCGCCGTTCTCCCGGCCGTCAGGATCGTTTCTGACCGCTGACACCTGTTAATACGGATCAAGGGAAGGCGATGGCAGTATGGCAAAGATTTTTTCTGCTTTTTTTCCGGAAAGTCAACACAAGGCCTTCGAAATGTGTTACAATGCGGCTATCGAAGTCACATAAACCGCCTGCCAGAGGAGGAAAACGGATGCCGGAATATAAGATCGAGGATCTCTACACGGAATACAGAAAAAAGGTTCTGGGCTATGTCGCCGCCCGCGTCCGCAGCCGGGCCGACGCCGAGGACATCTGCTCCGACATTTTCGAGAAAATCCAGCGGAAGCTTCCGGATTTTGATCCGTCCAAGGCCTCCGTCGGAACCTGGATCTTTACCATTACCCGCAATAGCGTCATCGACTTTTTCCGCCGGCAAAAACCCCAGGAGGAGCTGGACGAGAACATTTCGGATGACGCCGAGGTGGACGAAAGCCTGCTGTCCCGGGAAACGCTTTCGGAGCTGGCTTCCGCCCTGCGCGGCCTGCCGGAGGAGCTGATGCGCATCGTCGTCCTGCGGTATTACGACAACAAACCCCTGACGGAGATCGCCTCCCTCATGGGGCTGAGCTACGGCGCGATCAAGCTGCGGCACCAGAACGCCCTGGTGCTCCTGCGCCGGGCTCTTGGCGCCGGGGAAGGCTGAAT
>CAMOGC010000085.1 GCA_946613955.1 uncultured Clostridia bacterium | reverse complement strand
AGGGGATTCCGGCTGTCCATCACCCGCAGGAACCCGGCGCACTGCTCGAAGGCCCTCGGTCCCAGCTTTGGCACCTTTTTCAGCGCCGCCCGGGAGGGAATGCCGTTTTCCTCCCGATAGGCGACGATGTTCTTCGCCAGCGCCGGCCCGATGCCCGCCACGTGGCTCAGCAGCTCCGCGCTGGCGGTCGAAACCTCGACTCCGACCAGGTTCACGCACTGCTCGACGACCCCGTCCAGCGCGGCGGTCAGCTCGTTCTGCTTCAGGTCATGCTGATACTGGCCGACCCCGATGGCCTTGGGATCGATCTTGACCAGCTCCGCCAGGGGATCCTGCATCCGCCGGGCGATGGACACGGCACTGCGCTGGGTCACGTCGAAATCCGGGAATTCCGCGGCCGCCAGCTTGCTGGCGGAATAAACCGAGGCCCCGGCCTCGCTGACGATCACATAGGCCACCCCCGGCATCTCCGGCAGCAGGGAGGCAATGAACTGCTCGCTTTCCCGGCTGGCGGTGCCGTTGCCGATGGCGATGGCGGTCACCCCGTATTTTGCGACGAAGTTTTTGATCAGCCGGGCGCTGGCCGCCTTGGCCGCCTCCTGCCCCGGCAGGGTGAAATGCCCGACGCCCGTATCCAGCACCTTGCCGTTCTCATCGACCACCGCCAGCTTGCACCCGGTCCGGAAGCCCGGATCCACCCCCAGGGTCACCTTGCCCTTGATGGGGGGCTGCATGAGCAGCTGGTGCAGGTTCTGGCTGAATACCTTAATGGCCTGCTCGTTGGCCCGGTCTGTCAGCTCGCCTCGGATTTCCCGCTCCAGGGAAGGGAACAGCAGCCGCTCCCAGGCATCGTCGCAGGCGAGCTCCACCTGCTGCGCGGCGGGGGAGGTATTCCGGACGTATCCCCGCCGAACCTCCGCCACCGCCTTTTCCTCGGGCACCGCCAGGGACACCTTCAGGAATTCCTCCCGCTCCCCCCGGTTCACCGCCAGGATCCGGTGCGCCGCCATCCGGGCCACCGGCTCCCGGAAGTCATAATACATGCTGTATACGCTGTCCTCTTCCTTGGCGGCCTTGGTTTCCAGCAGCCCTTCCCGCAGGATCATCGCCCGCAGGGTTTTCCGCAGGGCCGCGTCGTCGCTGACGGTTTCCGCCAGGATGTCCCGGGCCCCGGCCAGGGCGGCCTCCGCGTCCTCCACGCCCTTTTCCGGATCCACGTATCCGGCCGCCTCCGCCAGGGGGTCCTTCCCCGGCATCTGGACCATCAGCCAGACCGCCAGCGGCTCCAGCCCCCGCTCCTTCGCCACCGTCGCCCGGGTCCTCCGCTTGGGCCGGAAGGGCCGGTAAATATCCTCCAGCTCCGCCAGCGTCCGGGCAGCGGAAAGCGCCTTGACAATTTCATCGTTCAGGTTGCCCTGCTCCGTCAGGGCCTTCTCGATCTCGCCCCGGCGCTTGTCGAGATTCCGCAGGTATTCCAGCCGCTCCGCCATCTCCCGCAGCACCTGATCATCCAGCGAGCCGGTCATTTCCTTCCGATACCGGGCGATGAAGGGAATCGTGTTGCCGGCGTCCAGCAGCTCGATGACCGCCTGTACCTGCTGGGGCCGAAGGGAAAACTCCCGCGCCAGCATTTCCGTATAATCCATGCTTTTCTTCCTCCTTGATCCTCAGAAACCTTTGAGATCCTATCAGATTCCCCGATTCCCGTCAAGCGAGCCCCGCAAAGCCTGAGCCGCCTTTTCCCGCCGGGTTTCAGCAAAGGCCGGACACCGTCCTGTCGGGGGCGCCCTTCATCGGCCGGATGCCGTCCCGTTTGCCGCGCCTTTCGTCTGCCGGGTTCCGGGCGACGCGCCCGCCTCCCCGGTCTCGTCCCGCTTCTTTTCCATGGCCTTCTCCATCGCCGCGGCGACGCTGGATTGCTTTTCCCATCCCAGGCGGGTTTTTTCCAGGATTTCCGCGATTTCCACCCGGGCGGCCTCAACCTCCCGCCGGAACTCCATGGCGGACACCCGCAGGGCGCCTCCCCCGAGGATGATGACCTGCTCCAGCCCGTCGGAAGTGGCCACCCGCACCCGGCTGTTCTTCTCCCGGGCGATGGCGCGGATGGTCTTTTCAATATAGTTGTCGGCCGTCTCCGCCTCTTTGGTATAGACGATGTGGATCCCGCCGTATTCCTCCCCGGCGCCCGGGTTCCGCTTCACCTTATACGCGTCGAACACCAGGATCAGCTCGCAGGGGTGGAAGCCGTGATAATTGCTCAGGATGTCCATCAGGCTCTTCCGGGCGTCCTCGAGGCTGATTTTGGCCATCTCCTTCAGCTCCGGCCAGGCGAAGATGATGTTGTATCCGTCCACCAGCAGGTATTCCGGCCCCGGCGGCGTCCATTCCGCCACCTTCCCGTTTACCTTCGGGCGGTTCGGCCCCGGCGCGGCCGTCCGGGGCTTTACGGGGCCGTAGGTTTTCTCAAAAATCGCCCGCAGCTCCTTCTCTTCCTCCTCCGTGCCCCTCCCGGGCCGGGGCGCAGCCGGCCCGGCGCTCGTCTCCCGCGGGGCGACTCCCGGCATCCGGATCGCCTCGGGATGCAGATGCATGAAATCCGGCACCTTGTCCCATCGGACGACGAAGCCCGCCCCGTGGGCGCAGAAGACGGAATCCGGCGAATGATCCAGATCCCGCTCCGGGTCGTATCCGATTTCGGCGACGACCTTTTCCTGTTCCCGGCAGGGCGCGTAGCCCTCCAGGGAGCTGAACATCCGCCCGGCTCCCCGGCTGTAGGCAATGACCTCTCTCCCGTATCCCCGGAGCGCGGCCGCCGGGGCCCGGCCCGTCAAAACCGTCCGGTCCTCCCCGGCCTCGGGGGGATCGAAAGAGCCTCCCCGCTGGCTCAGATCGTTCATCGCCCGGCCGACGCAGTCCTGCGGCAGCTCCAGTCGCACCCGCATCCAGGGCTCCAGCAGGACGCTTTTCGCGCCCATCAGCCCCTGGCGCACGGCCCGATAGGTGGCCTGGCGGAAATCCCCGCCCTCCGTATGCTTCAGATGCGCCCGGCCGGCGATCAGGGTGATTTTCATATCGGTGATCGGCGATCCGGTCAGCACGCCCCGATGCTGTCTTTCCATCAGGTGGGTCAGAATCAGCCGCTGCCAGTTCCGGTCCAGATCGTCCTCCGGGCACGCGCTGGCAAAGCGCAGGCCGCTGCCCCGCTCCCCGGGTTCCAGCAGCAGATGCACCTCCGCGTAATGCCGCAGGGGCTCGTAATGCCCCACGCCCTCTACGGGCTCCGCGATCGTTTCCCGATACAGGATGCTGCCCTCGCTGAAGGCCACCGCCAGGCCGAAGCGGTCCCTCAGCATCCGCCCCAGCACCTCCAGCTGCACCTCGCCCATCAGCTGAACCGTGATTTCCCGCTTTTCCCCGTTCCACAAAACGTGGAGCTCCGGATCCTCCTCCTCGAGCATCCGCATCTTTTCCAGCAGGCTGTGGGGATCAAAGCCCACCGGCGGCATCACCCGATAGGCGAAAACGGGCGTCAGCAGCGGGGCCTCCGCCATCCTTTCCACGCCCAGGCCGTCCCCCGCCTTCGTTTCCGAAAGGCCGGTCACCGCGCACACGCTCCCCGCCGGAGCCTCATCCGCCGCCTTGTATTTCGCCCCGCTGTAGAGGCGGATCTGGTTGACTTTTTCTTCCCATTCGTCTCCCCGCAGGACGTCCCGCACCCGCAGGCGCCCGCCGGTAATCTTCATCCAGGTCAGCCGGGCCCCGGCCGGATCCCGGGTAATCTTATACACCCGCGCCCCGAAATCTTCCGGATAAGCCGGCGCCGGCACCAGATCCCGCACCGCGTCCAGCAGCTCGTCAATCCCCCTCGTCTTCAGCGCGCTGCCGAAGAGGCAGGGGAAAATCTTCCGTTTCTCAACCAGGCGGGCCTTTTCCTCCCCGGGGACGCAGCCGGTCTTCAGAAACGCTTCCATGGCGCTTTCGCTCCCCAGGGCGAATTCCTCCTCCGCCCCCGGGCTTTTCAGATCCACGCACCCGTCGCTCAGACGCGCCTTCAGCCCGTGCAGAATCACGCCCCGATCCGCGCCGGGCTGATCCATCTTGTTGATGAACAGCATCGTCGGCACCCCGTAGGCCTTCAGCAGCCGCCACAGCGTGGATGTATGCCCCTGGATTCCCTCCGGCCCGCTGATCACCAGGATCGCCGCGTCCATGACCCGCAGGGCCCGTTCCATCTCGCTGGAAAAATCCACATGTCCAGGCGTGTCCATCAGCGTGATGTCCACCCCGTCCCAGGAAAGCCGGGCCTGCTTGGAAAAGATGGTGATTCCCCGCTCCCGCTCCTGGGCATCCGTGTCCAGAAAGGCGTCCCCGTGGTCCACCCGGCCCTGGGCGCGAAGCTGGCCGCCGCGAAAGAGCATGGCTTCGCTGAGAGTGGTTTTTCCCGCGTCCACATGGGCCACCAGGCCGACGACCAGCTGCTTCTTCATCTCCGGTCTCTCCCCGCCCCGCCATTTTGGGAAAAATCGATTTCTCCCTTCCGGGGCCTTTGCATGATACCCTATTCCGGAGGGAAATACCAGTCCCTCCCCGGGGGTTCCGGCCTTTCCTCCGCTGCCATCGCTCTTCCTTGTTCCATGCCCCGCCGCGCCGCGATCGCCACTTCGGCTTTTCAACTCTCCCACGATTGCCGTCCCCGTGTTTCAATCCTTCCTCGCCGCAATCGATTCTTTCAACTGCATCGCAGCCGCTTTTTCCAACAAGATTGTCTTTTCCCGATAAAAATGCTATAATACCCGTTAACGATTGAAAGCGACGCCGCTTCGACTCATCCGGGGAATCATCCCCATCTGGAAGGAGGACCTTTTATGAAGAAGATCATTGGTCTCGCCCTTGTTCTCGCGATGCTTTGTTCCTTCGCCGCCGCCCTGGCCGACAGCGGCGCGACTCCTTTCGACATTCCCCTGACCCTTCATGAAAACGACGGGAAAGACTGGTATGCCGGGGACGAAAACGGCGCGCTGCTGGCGCTGCTGCTGTTCACGGATCTGAAAAACGCCGGCGGAATCACCGAAAGCGAATATCAGGAAATCCTCGGAAATACCACCTGCTTTGGCAACGTCGCCGGTGGAACGACCCTGCTGCTGGGCTTTACGGCGGCCAGAAATTACAGCATCTATTTCGACGCAGCCTCCGGCCGGGCTCAGTACAGCTCCGAGCCCAACCAGTTCGGCCCGGACCAGTGGCGCATGAACTGGGACGTGCTCGGCATGATGGCCAAGGATTCCCGCCACGCCAACGCCAAGACGGATGTGCTGCGTCTCCAGGACCTGCTCTTCCGCTGAAAGGCGGAAAGCGGCTCTCGCCCGCGTCCGGATCAGCTCCGTAAGCCCCTTTGTCCGTAAAAAGCCCCCGCCGCAAGCGTCCGCGGCGGGGGCTTCTGTCTGTTTCCTTTTTTTCGGGAGAAAGGCCATTCCCTGAACCGCAAAGAAGGCTTTTCAGACACCGTCATAGCGCCGCGCCTTCATTCGTCCGCCTTCGGCCCTTCCTCCAGGAAAAGTGCCCGTTTCCGCTGGATCATCTCCTCCAGCCGGGCGACATAGGTCTCGATGTTGCTGACGTTGGGCGCCCGGCCGATATGCCCCTCCTCCGGGTAGATCCGCTTGGAAATGCCCCCGGCCCCAAGCGCCAGAATATGGGACGTTTCCTCCATGATGTCCACGTTGTAGAGGCATTCATGCCCCGGCAGGGCATACCCCGTGTTTTCCAGGTTCCCCGCCATGTATTTCTGCTTATACAGATAATAGGGGCGCATGCCCATTTTTTCCGCGGTTTCCCGGCCGAGGCGGACCATCTCCGCCGCCGTTTCCCCGGATGGCAGCACGGGCCGCTCGCCCCTTCCCTGGCGATGCGCGGTCTGCTGTTCGCCCCAGGGGGAGGAGCGCTTGATCGCCAGGGTATGCACCGTCAGGCTCTCCGGCCGCAGCCGCTCCGCCGCCGCCATCGTGCGAAGAAAGGCCTCCCGTCCCTCGCCCGGCAGCCCGGCGATCACGTCCATGTTGATGTGAGGAATCTTTTCCTCCCTGGCCAGGGCGTAGGCCGAAACGACCTGCTCCGCCGTATGCGCCCGGCCGATGATCCGCAGGGTCTCGTCGTTCATGGTCTGGGGATTGATGGAAATCCGCCGGACCCCGGCCTCCCGCAAAGTCTTCAGCTTTTCCCGGGTAATGGTGTCCGGCCGGCCGGCCTCCACCGTCACCTCCGCGGCCCCGGGAAAGAATCGGATCATCTCCCCGATCATTTCCCGGAATTCCGCCTCCGGCAGGGCCGTGGGTGTTCCGCCCCCGACGTAGACCGCCCGCAGCTTCCTCCCGCTGTCCCGGAGGATCTCCGCCCCGGCGGCCATCTCCCGCTTCAGCGCCTCCAGATACGGCCGAACCAGCCTCCCGCTGCCGATTTCCCCGGAGGAAAACGAGCAGTACGCGCACCGGGTGGTACAGAAGGGGATGCCGATATACACATCCATCCATTCGTCCCCCGGGGCCGGCATCCCCCGCTGCGTCTCCGCCACCCGGGCCAGCAGCTCCGCCTTCTCCTCCGATACGTCAAATTCCCGGATCAGGCGGGCCTTCGCCTCCTCCCGGCTCAGCCCCTCCCCCAGCGCCTCCAGCATCAGATGGGTGGGGCGTACGCCGGTCAGGCTGCCCCAGGGCGGGTGAATCCCGGTCTTTTTCCGGCAGTAATCATACAGGGTCTGCTTGCAGAGCCGCCGCGCAGCGCGCTTCCGATGCAGTTCCTGAATCCGCGGATCCGGGTCGGAGGGTACCGGCGCCTCCCGCTCCGCGAAAACGCGCCCGTCGAAATAGCGGATCCGGTACAGCCCGTCCCGCTCCTCCGCCGACCATTCCAAAGCGGAAAGAACCGCCTCCTCCCCCTCCGGGAAGCTGAACAGCCGGATCGTGTTTCGCAGCTCCGGCTCGATGGTTTCCAAATATGTTTCGATCATGCTCTCTCCGTTTTTCCCGGGCCCTGTCATGCGCCGCCTCCCCGGAAGCGCTCCGTCCTTTTCCCGCGGCGCCTCCCGGGCGGTTCACTGGCCAGGCCGCTTTATCCAGGCAGGTTCTGTATCAGCGCCATATAACAGGCCGTTCCGCCAATGATGCTCAGAAGGGTGTTGCGCCGCCAGGCGTGCAGCCCGATCACC
>CAMOGC010000084.1 GCA_946613955.1 uncultured Clostridia bacterium | reverse complement strand
CACCAGCCTGCTTCACATAGCGGGTGAAAAAACGGGGACATCGGCTCCCTGGGCCGAAAGAAAAGCTTCCTGAAAGGGGAGCTTTTTTTGTGGCACGCCAGGAAATGTTAACATAATGTTTCATTTGCATTTCCAAACAAAGATGATATAATGAAGGAAAGATTTCCTGAAGGAGGGCTGAGGAATGACCTTGCCTGACCTGTCGAAGGTGACCGCCATCCTGCCGGATCTGGCGGATTATATTGTGTACGGCGCCATCGCCGTCGTGACCCTGATCGGATTTCTCAAATGCCTTCTGCCCCTGTGGAACACCACCGGGGCGCTGCGCCGGGCGATCCGAAAGCTGCAGGATCACGCCGGGTCCACGGGGAAGCCGATCTGGCAGGAAGCCTCCTTTATGGGGCGGCGGATGCGGGGCAGCTGGCTCCGCTTCCTGCAGAACGCCGAGCAGCTGGACCGTCGGGGGCTGCCCACCAATGTCGAGGACTATATCAACGACGATACCGTG
Organism: uncultured Clostridia bacterium; assembly: GCA_946613955.1. The sequence goes on along the minus strand of CAMOGC010000084.1, from coordinate 6,700 downwards.
ACCCACAGCCATGGGAACGCCACGCTGGCGGAGCTGATTCCGAACCTGCTGACCTCCCTGGGCATTCTGGGAACGTTTATGGGCCTGTCCCGGGGGCTGAGCAGCCTGAACTTTGCCGACGCCACCCAGCTGATCGCCGGAATTCCGAACCTGCTCAGCGGCATGCGCTTCGCCTTCGGCACCTCCGTGGCCGGCATCAGCTGCTCCCTGGTTTTCAACATGCTGAACCGGATTTCCCAGGGCTCCAGCTACCGGGCCATCGACGATTTCGTCTCCAGCTTTACCCAGCTGGCCATGAGCCGTCCGCTGGACAACGACGTCCAGCTCATCTGCCAGAACCAGGACCGGAACCATATGCTTTCCGGCATCAACGAGACCCTGGCGGACCGGCTGGCGGAGAACGTGGGGCTGGCCATCACCCGGGCCATGGATCCGGTTTCCGCGTCGATGGATCGGTTCATCGTCGGGGCGACCCGGAACCAGATCGAAGGGGTGAACCGGATCGTCGGCCGCTTCCTGGAGGAAATGAACCGCTCCCTGGGCAGCCAGTTTACGTCCCTGGGGGCCACCATGGACGCGGTTTCCAACAGCCAGACCCTGGCCGCCCGGCAGGCGGAGGAAACCCTGCGCTCCGCCGGCGGGATCGTGCGGGACGCCCAGACGCTGCGCCAGCTGACGGAGGAGACGCTGACCAAGTTTGACGCCTATGTGGCGGAGATGAAGCAGAACCGGGAGCGGGACGAGGGCTTCGACCGGCGGGCGGCGGAGCTGATGGCGAAGATGGAGAAGCAGAATGAAGAGCTGTCCCGGCAGATCGCCTCCCTGAGCCAGCGGGTCGAGGCCATCCCGGATCTGGCGGAGAGGGAAAAGACCGATCAGGCGCTGGCGAAGATCCAGGAGATGACCGGCGCGCTCAGCGAAAGCGTCCGCTCCATCGCCGAAACCCTGGCCGACCTGGCGGAGGAGGTCTGATTCATGGCGCGTCAATCCATCCATAACCGGCGGGCGGGTCGAGGCTCCACCGGCGGCGGCGCCAGCTGGATCAGCTATTCCGACATGATGGCGGCGCTGCTGCTGATATTCGTGCTGATCCTGACCTACAGCCTGTATCAGTATTTTACGATGCTGGAGACCAAAACCGCCGAGCTGGAGAGCCAGCGGGGCATCCTGAACCTTCAGCGGACGCAGCTGGAGGAAAAGGAAACCCAGCTGACCGCGCTGCAGGGGACGCTGACCGCCAAGCAGACGGAGCTGGACAAGGCCAACGCCGCCCTGGCCACCCGGGAGGAGCAGCTGGCGGCGCTGCAGGAGGAGCTGGCCCAGAAGCAGGCCGATCTGGAAGCGGCCCAGGCGACCCTGCGGGAGCAGAGGGACGCCCTGACGGCCCAGGCCAAAAGGATCGACGATCTGATCGGCGTAAGGGGAAACATCATCCGGGAGCTTTCCGCCTCCCTGTCGGCCTCGGATCTGAAAGCGACGGTGGATCCCAATACCGGGGCCATCGTTCTGGACAGCGCGGTTTTCTTCGAAACGGGAAAATCCGAGATCAAGGAGGAGGGCAAGGCCCTGCTGAACCGGTTCGTTCCGGTGTATCTGAACGTGCTGATGCGGGACGAATACGCGGCGTATCTGGGCGAAATCATTATCGAGGGCCACACGGATTCCACCGGAACCTATGACAACAACCTGAGGCTGAGCCAGCAGCGGGCGCTGGCGGTGGCCCTGTATGTGCTGAACATGCCGGGACTGACCCAGGCCCAGCGGGTCCGCCTGCAGGGGATCCTGACGGCCACGGGGCGGTCCTGGGCGGATCTGAAATATGACGCGTACGGAAACGAGGATCCGGTGGCGTCCCGAAGGGTGGAATTCAAATTCTCGCTGCGGGATTCCGATATGATCAGGGAAATGCAGAAAATCATGGAAGAAAACGATCTGTGAGGGAGAAATGAAACCAGTCGCGATATTCCTCATTATTCTTTGCGTCGCGGCGCTGGCCGGGGTGGGATTCCTCTTCGCGACGGCGAACCTGACCGTCACGGGAACGGGCTGCGTCGCCACCGACGGGGCGGACCAGGCGGAAACCTTCGCCCTGCTGAAAAACCAAGTGGCCACGGACACCTTTACCGGCACGCCCTTCCGGACGGAGGAGATGGGGGAGGCCGGAGAGTATCAGTTTTATACCTATACGGTCCGCCTGCGGAACGACTGCTTCCTGAAGGCGGAGGTGGTCGAACTGCAGGTGACCCCCATGGACGGCGACGTACTGCAGATGGGCGACGGGGAAGAGCACAGCCTGCGGGCGAGAAGCACCGGGGATATCTCCGCCACGATCCTGACCGAAAAGGGAAAGCATAACGTGCGGGAGCTGACGGTCAGCTGGTATTTCTGGGGACTGCCCTTTACGACCAGGGTGACCTACAGCCACTGACGCGCGCCCGGAGGAACCCGCACGATATTTTTTCTTGCGGCGGAATGAAGAATATGGTATGATTCCCTCAAGAAAAAACCGAAAGGGAGGAATCCATATGATGAAAAGAATGCTTTCCCTGTTACTCGTGCTCGCGCTGCTGCTGGGGCTGGCCGGGGCCGCCCAGGCGGACACGGAATTTGAGACGAAGCTCCTCAACGGGCTGGATCGGGATATCGACACGTATTACGGCAACGCGAAAGCTCGGGCGCTGTTCGCCGTGGTGCTGCTGGTGGACTATGCCAGCAGCACCAAGAATGAGCTGAACTTCGCCTTCAGCGAGCCCATGTATCTGCAGCGCTACAGCGATACCGCCCTGTATTTCTATGTGGCGGATCAGGGCGGCGGATACTACGAGTTTTACTACTTTAAGGGTTCCGCCCATACCGCCGCATCCTATACCTACTACAAAAGCTTTACCGCCGAAGGCGTGAAAAATATGCTGAGCGGCCAGCAGGGAAGCTTCGAGCAGATTCCCCAGTCCGACTTTGTGGAGGCCCTGGAAGGTTTACAGGAAGCGGTCAAAAAATAAACGGAGTGTCCGGGAAGCCTTCAGGGATGACGATTCATTTACGGACCGGAGCCCAAAGAAAACGGAATAAAACCAGCGCCGCGGGGGAACCCGCGGCGCTTATTTCAACTGATTATTCGGCAGAGGCCTGGGATGGCCCGGATCGGAGAGATTCACGCGAGTCCCGGCCGCCTGGATGACAGGAACGCGTGCCCGCGCGTTCCGTCCCGGGGGAGGGCCGCGAGACGACGCGATCTCATCGGGCCGCGTCTCTCCGGCTTATTCCAGATCCCGGGCGAGCACGGCGGGATCGGTCAGCTCATAGAGCACCAGTCCGTTCACCCGGCCCACTTCCACGCAGCGCCCCTCCAGAACGGAATTATCCTCCACGGCGCTGGCCAGCTCCATATCCGCCAGGATGCAGGCCTTGCGGCCTTCGGCGAACGCGGCCGGGCGCAGGTTCATATCCGACAGCCAGTCGTAATAGACGATGGGATGCCGGCGGCGGCCCAGCTGGACGGAGACGGATTTAACCTTTCCGTCGGTCAGCTCGGTAATGACCGGGCCGTACCAATAGGTAGCATAGCAAAGATCATATCCCTTTTCCGTAATCATTTCCGCCGCGGGACGGAGGGTTTCCACCGTGGCGGTATCCTGATAGGTCAGCCCGCTGTAATCCACGTCATTGGAAAAATTGTCGGGATCCCGGAAAAACCCGGTAAAATAGAAGCCGCAGCCGATCATCATGACCAGCACCATCAGCCCCGCCAGACCATGGAGCGAAAGGGGCGCGGCGCCGGAAAGCAGGGAGGCGGGCAGGCTTTTCTTTTCCCCTTCCGCGGAGGGGACCATACCGCTGTTTTTCCGAAGATCCGCCTTCGCCATGGCGGGGATGATCCAGAAGAGGACGGGAAGATAGTACAGCTCCATATAGAAGCCGCCTTCGGAAAGGAAAAGGGACACGCAGGTCATGACCAGCTGGGTCATCAGCATAAAGATCGAAAGAAACCGGGCGAAGCGGTCCCGCGTATGGCGGAGGGTATGGAAGGCGACGATCAGGGAGAGGAGAAAGACGAAAACGGCGAGGAGGCTGACGATGCCGTTCGCGCTGAAAAGCCCGCCCCGGCCGATATAGCCCAGATCCTTCAGGATCGTCCGGAAAAGCGCCTCCAGATCATTGACGGTTCCCAGAGCGAGGCTCTGGGAGCTGTAATCCATGAAGGAATAGCGGGCGGAGAGCACCTTCAGATTCACCAGATAGCCCAGGACGGAGGCGGCAACGGCGGCCAGCGCCCAGGCCAGGGCGGGCGCCTTTTCCTTCAGCCGGTTCAGCCGATCCTCGCCCGCCCCGTTTTCGGAAAACAGGGCGCTGAGAAAGACGGAAACCAGCAGGGGCCCGGTACAGATCATCAGCTGGCGCACGCCGCCCAGCCCGCCGCCAAAGGCCAGCAGGCAAAGGAGCGCGGCCTTCAGGGGAAAGGCCCATTTCCGCTCCGAACGGTTTTCCTTCGCCAGGCTCAGATACAGCCCCACCGTCGTCAGGACGACGATGATGTGGGGAATGTAATAATTATGATACAGGACAATCCGCCCGTAGGCCACGCTGAAGGGAAGCAGCATGGCGGCCCCGCCGACGCAGAAGCGCTCGAAGGGGATTTTCGCCTGGCGGGAAAGGAAGTAAAAGGCGCCCAGCATCAGCAGCTGCATGATGACCGCGCCGAGAAACCGCACCAGGGACCAGTCGGAAAAGAGCCGGAACAGCAGGGAATAGACGATCTGGTTATAGAGCACCCGCAGCTCGGTGGAGTAAAACCAGGTCGAGGACAGGATGCCGCCCTCCCGGGCCAGCTTTTCCCCAAGGATCAGCTCGGAGGAGGCGTCGGAATCCAGCAGGGTCGACGAGACGATCCAGGCGGTTCGGAAGGAAACGACCAGGGCCAGGAGCAGCAGCGCCGCGCACAGAATCCTTTTGACGACGGGACGAATCATGGTTCGGTTCATAGCAGCCTCTCCTTCAGGATAATTCCGGGGTTTCCCCCCGCTTCAGAACGGCTTTCCGGCGGCGCAGAAAGGTTTCCCGGTCCAGCATCACGACGCGGCCGCAGGTTTCGCAGCGCATCTTGATATCCGCGCCGGTCCGGGTCACGGTCCAGGTATTTCCGCCGCAGGGATGGTTTTTCCGGGTCGTAATCAGATCACCCAGACGGATTTCCTCCACCACGGAATTCAGCCTCCTTTACCAGCGATTTTGCCTTGTTTCGCGCCCGGCGGCCGGGCCGGGAACGGAACCGATTCAGTATAATACGCCGGGGCCCAAAAGGCAAACAATTGAAAGAAAAGCGGGAAAGTGATATGATCTATCCAAAAAGCGCGGCCGTTTGACGGCACGGAGGAAGGAGCGGAAACCGCCGAAAATGGAAGAAAGAGAGAGACCGATCGGGGTTTTCGACAGCGGCGTCGGCGGCATCAGCACCCTCGCCGCGATGGTGGCGAGGCTGCCAAAGGAGCGTTTCCTCTACTTTGGGGATACCCGGAACGCCCCCTACGGAACCAAAACGACGGAGGAGGTGATCGCCTGCGCGCGGCAAGTGGTGGCGGAGCTGGAAAAGGACCGGATCAAGGCCCTGGTCATCGCCTGCAATACCGCCACGGGCGCGGCGGCCGCGACGCTCCGGGCGGAGCTGTCCCTGCCGGTCATCGCGATGGAGCCGGCGCTCAAGCCCGCGCACGAGGCCGCCAGGGGCGGGAAGGTGCTGGTTATGGCCACCCCGCTGACGCTGAGACAGGATAAATTCCTGCATCTGATGGAGCTGTATGGGGAAAACGCGGAGCCGGTGGCCTGCGAAGGGCTGATGGAGCTGGTGGAGGAAGAGGACGAAGCCGGATCGGAAGCCTATCTGAAGCGGCTGTTTTCCCGATGGGATCCGGAGGAGGTGGACGCGGTGGTGCTGGGATGCACGCATTACGTCTTTCTGCGGCCCATGATCCGCCGGATGCTGCCGGAGCATATCCTGATTACCGACGGAAACGAGGGGACAGCCCGGCAGCTGGAAAGGGTGCTGCGGGAAAGGGGCCTGCTGCGGGAGCGGGGAAAGGGAGAAACCGTGCTCAAAACCAGCGGGGATCCGGCGACCACGCTCCCCGTCATGGAACGGTTGCTGGAGAGGGCCCAAAAAACCCTGGGATACGCCGCTTTTCCGGCGAAACCTTCCTTTTCAGGCCAATAGCAAACCGAAAAACGCAAATTTATCCTTTTCTTTTGGCTGGAATTATGTTATCATCTCCTTTGATGCGTGATTGATTTCCGGATTTCCAGGCGGCTTCGCGGGAGGCCGGAATGATAAATTGAAAAAACGGGAGGAAGACGACCATGGCTGAAGTTATGACCAGCAACATCCGGAATATTGCCCTCATGGGGCATGGCAGCGAGGGCAAAACCACGCTGACCGAGGCGATGCTCTTTGCTGCCGGAATGATCGATCGTCAGGGCAAGGTGGAGGACGGAACGACCGTTTCCGACTTCGACGCGGAGGAGAAAAAACGCGGTTTTTCCATCGGCGCCGCCTACGCCCCCATTAAGTGGAACGACAAGGTGATCAACACCATCGATGTTCCCGGATATTTTGATTTCGTCGGCGAGATGATGGGTCCCCTGCGCGTGGTGGAAACCGCGGTCATCGTCATCGGCGGCGTCAACGGCCTGAGCGTCGGCGCGGAAAAGG
>CAMOGC010000083.1 GCA_946613955.1 uncultured Clostridia bacterium | reverse complement strand
TCCGCCCCTTTTCCGCCAGCAAGCATAAAAACACCGATGATTATCCCTTCGGCGGAGGGGCGGGCATGGTCATGATGGCGCAGCCGGTCATGGACGCGATGGCCGCCGCGGCCGGGCCGGATTTCCGCGGCCGGCGGATTTATCTGGGGCCCCGGGGAAAGCGTCTTTCCACCGCCCTGGCCCGGGAGCTGGCAAAGGAGGAGGAGCTGATCCTGCTCTGCGGCCATTATGAGGGCGTGGATCAGCGCGCGCTGGACGCCTGCGTCGATGAGGAAATCAGCATTGGGGACTATATTCTCACGGGGGGCGAGCTGGCCGCCATGGTGCTGACGGACTGCGTCGCCCGGTTCATTCCCGGCGTCCTGGGCAGCGCGGACAGTCCCGAGGAGGAATCCTTTTCCGACGGGCTGCTGGAATATCCCCAGTATACCCGGCCCAGGGAGCTGAACGGCCTCGCCGTGCCGGAGGTCCTGCTCGGCGGGGATCACGCGAAAATCCGGGCCTGGCGAAGGAAGGAAAGCCTCCGGGCCACCCTGCGCTTCCGCCCCGATCTGCTCGAAAGCGCGGATCTTTCCCCCGACGACCGGAAAATCCTGAAGGAGTTGATGGCCTCTTGTTCCTCCGAAAACTGACGGTGATCGCCGTTCCCCTGGGAATGCTGCTGCTGATCTGCCTGCTGATCCCCGCTCTTTCCTCCCTGGGGGCTTTCTTCGGAAGCCTGCTGCTCGGGGCGCTGCTGGGCGTCGCCCTGGGGCTTTTGCTGCCCCTGGCCGGGGCGACCCGGCTGCGGGAGCCCTTCGCCCATCTGCTGTGGATCCCGGCGGCGGTGATCCTGCTGGTGCTTCTGTATCAGTATCTGGCTTCCATGGGAACCGACGTGCCCCTGCTTCGCCTGCTGGCCACCAACGATTCCCGGCTGATTACCGTTGAAAGTGCCTTTGCGGCCTATATGATCGCCTTCTCCGTCCGGACCGGGCGGGGTATCTGATCCTGAAGGAGGTTTGATTTCATGCATACCGTGTATCTCTTCGGCTCCGATTACGCCTCTCCCCTCGCCCTGCATCAGGCGCTGAAAAGGCTCCTGGATCTGCCGGATTATTATGGTTTCAACGCGGACGCCCTGAACGACTGCCTGGATGAGATGCAGCCGTCCCTCCGCCTGATCGTTCTCGATCCCGGCGAAGGGGACACCGCCGCCGCCCTCCGGCTCGTCGCCCGGGTTTTCCGGGACAACGGTCTCCTCGTCCGGGAGGTTGAATAAAATGCGGCTTCATCTGCTCGGCGTAAACGGGCCCTTTCCCGCTTCCCTGGGCGCCACCTCCGGGTATCTGCTGGAGGCCGGCGAAAAGCTGCTGCAATTTGATTTTGGAACCGGCGTCCTGTCCCGGCTGACCGCCCTGTGCCCCCCGGAGGATCTGGACGCCCTTTTCCTGTCCCACTGGCATTATGACCATGCCGCCGACCTGCTCCCCCTGGTTTACCGTCTTCAGGCCATGGGGCGGACGCTTCCTCTTTACGCGCCCGCGGCGGACGCCTCTCCCCTGCGGGCCATTGTCGCCGATTCCGGCTGCTTTGATCTGCGCCCCCTTTCTCCCGGGGATGTAATCGCTTTGGGCGATGTCTCCATCCGCGTCGGTGAAGCCCGGCATCCCGTGCCCACGGTCGGGTTCCGGGTCGAGGCGGAGGGAAAGGTCTTCGGTTATACCGGGGACACCAATACGCTTCCCTCCCTGGCGGATTTCTACCGGGGATGTGATCTGCTGCTGGCGGATGGGCTCTTTCCCGCGTCCGAATGGGCGGAAGGCAAACCCCATCTGTCCGCCGCGCTGGCGGCGAAGCTGGCCAGGGATGCCGGGGCCCGGGAACTGGTCATTACCCATCTGAACCCGGTCTACGCCCCCGCGCGGCTGCTGCGGGAGGCGCGGGAAATCTTTTCCGGTGCCTCCCTGGCGGAAGCCGGCGCCCTTCTTTCCCTGTGACGGCGCGGCAGCGGGGCTGGCTCCTGCCGCCCCTGGCCGTCTGCTTCGCGCTGGGGCTTTTGCTGGGCCGGATCGCCGCCTCCCCCTGGTATGGGCTCGCGGGCGCCGTGCCGGCGATCGTCGCCTGCCTGCTTTTGCGGGGATGGGGCCGTTTTGCCGCGATCCTGGCCGCCGCGCTGTGCCTGGGATGCCTGCGGGGGCAGGTGGCCTTCCATCCCGCCCTGCCCGCGGAGGGGGAATACGCGGTCAGCGGCATCGTCTCCGACGCGGTTCAGTATCGGGACAACGGCCAGATCCGGACGACGCTGACCCGGGTGACCCTGGATGGAGTGCCGCTGGGCCGGGGCGCCTACTGGAGCTTTTACACGGACGATCCGCCGCCGGAGCTCGCTCCGGGAAAGGCCGTGGCCTTCCGGGCCAGGCTGTATCACCCCTCCGGCGCGGAGAACCCGGACGGATATGATTTCCGGGAGGAGCTGCTCCGCCGCGGGGTCACCGTCGGGGTTTACGGATGGGACGGGCTGACCCTGGCGGATCCCGAGGGCTTTTCCCTGACCGGTTTCATGGCCGGCCTGCGCCATCGGCTCTCCGGGGCGCTGCGGGAAGCGCTGGGAGAGGAGACGGGCGTTCTCGCCTCCACCATGCTGCTGGGCAGCCGCTCCCTGATTCCGCAGGAAGATCGCGCTGCCTTTTCCCGCCTGGGCATCGCTCATATCCTCTCCGTCAGCGGGTTCCACGTGGGGCTGCTGATCGGCGTACTCAGTCTTCTCTTCCGGTGGCTGCGCCTGCCGCAGGGGGCGCGGTGGTTCCTGTTCGCGGCCGCGCTGGGATTCTACAGCCTTCTTTGCGGGCTGAATCAGCCGGTTCTCCGGGCCTCCCTGCTGCTGCTGCTGACCCAGAGAGGGAAAATGCTGAACCGTCCCCGCTCCGGGCTGCACCTGCTCTCCGCCGCCTTTCTCCTGCTGCTGGTCATATCCCCGGCGCAGCTGACGGGCCTGTCCTTTCAGCTGTCCTTCGGCGCGGTGCTCGGCATTACCTTGATCACGCCCTTTATTTCCCGCCTGCGCGCCCCTCTGCGGCCCATCCCCCGCCGCCTCTGGCAGGGGCTGTGCGCCGCCTTCGGGGCCCAGATCGGGGTGCTTGCGCCTCAGCTCTATGCCTTTCAGGAGCTGCCCCTGCTCGGTCTTCTGATGAATGTGCCGGTGCTGATGCTCTCCTCCGGGCTCATTCTCCTCTTCTGGGCGGTTTTGCTGACGCTGCCCTTCCCCTTTCTCTCGGTTCCCCTGTGCGCCGCGGCGCGCTTCGTCACCCGGGGGCTGCTTTCCCTGGTTCGCCTGCTGGGCGGGATCCCGGGCATCACGCTCTGGACCCGGGCAGCCGGCCTGGCCACCTGTCTGGGCCTTCTGCTGCTGGGGGCGGGGCTCTGCGCGCTCCTTCGGCTGCGAGGGCGAACCCGGGGCATTCTCTGCCTGCTGGGGACCGGAATCGTCGCCCTGTCCCTGATTCCCCTGCCCCATGGGGAAACGGTCTACGTTCAGTTCAGCGTCGGGGACGCGGACGCCTCGGTGATCTGGGACCGGGATACCGTCCTTGTGGTGGATACCGGCTATGAGGACGGGGTGCTCAGCGATTTTCTGCACCGCCGCCGTCTGACGCCGGAGGCCGTCATCCTGACCCATCTCCACGCGGATCATATCTACGGACTGCGGGCCATGATGGAGGATGGCATTCCCCTGCCCCTTCTCTATCTTCCGGAGGGAGCGGAAAAAGCGGACGTCCATCCGCATTCCCTGGAGCTGCTCTCCGAGCTGCGCGCGGGGGGAACGGAGATCCGGTATCTTTCCGCCGGGGATATACTGCCCCTTCCCTCGGGCGAAATCGCCGTGCTCTGGCCGGAAAAGGGCAAAACCCGCCCCGGGCAGGACGCAAACGAATCCAGCCTGACGATGCGTCTCTCCCTGAAGGGAAGCTCCCTGCTGCTGACCGGAGACCTGGACGGGCGATACGAGATGTATGCCGCCGCTCCCGCGGATCTCCTGAAGGTCGCCCATCACGGATCCGCCCGCTCCACCTCCCCTGATTTTCTGGATCGGGTGCGCCCCGCCGCGGCGCTGCTCAGCTGCGATTCCCCTGAGCGGGAGAGAAGCGTCCGCCAGCGGCTGGGGGACGTTCCGCTCTACGCGACGGCGACCGGCGGGGCCCTGACCGTCCGCTTTGTTCCCGGCGGCTATTCCGTCGAAACCTTTCTGCCGCCCCATAAGGAGGAGTGACGTTATGGATCGGGATACCTTTGCCCGCCGTCTGGCGCGGAAGGAGCTTCCTTCCGTCCTGCTCTTCGACGGCCCGGAAGAATACCTCAAACAGCAGGCCCTGTCCGATCTCCGGAAAGCCCTTTTGCCGGCGGGGCTGGAGGAGTTGAACGAGACTCTGCTGGAGGCTCCGGAAACCGACGCCATCATCGCCGCCGCGGAAACCCTTCCCCTGATGGCGGACCGGCGGCTGATCCTCCTCCGGGATTATCCGCCGCTGGTGGGCCGGGCCGAGGCGGATCAGCGGCTGATCGATTACCTGCCCTCGGTTCCCGCCTCCTCGGTGCTCCTGTTTTACTGTGTGCAGAAAACCGATGCCCGGAAAAAGCTTTACGCGGCGATCAAAAAGATGGACGGCGTGGTTTCCTTCCAGCCGCTCAAGGATCTGGCCCTGACCTCCTTCGTGGTTCGGGCTTTCCAAAGCCAGGGCCGCGCCTGCGATGAGCGTACGGCGGATCTGCTGATCTTTATCTCCGGCGGCGATACCGCGCGCCTCCTGTCCGAGGTGGCCAAGATTGCCGCCCTGCATCCGGAGGAGCCCTCCGTATCCCCGGAGGATGTGAAGGCGCTGGCCGTGCCTTCCATCGAAAGCCGGATCTTCAGCCTGACGGACGCTGTGGTGGCGGGACAGAATGGAAAGGCCTTTTCCCTCCTGCGTTCCCTCCTGCTCTCCGGAGAGGATCGGGTCGGCATTCTGGCCATGCTGCTCCGCCAGTACCGCCTGCTGCAGCACGTCAAAATCATGCAGTATGAAAAGCGCGGCAATGACTTTATCCGTCAGTCCCTGGGGGTTCCCGCCTTCGCCGCCGGCCAGTATATCCGCCAGGCGGCTTCCTATACCGGGTCCCAGGTAAAGGAGGCGGTGCGGCTTTGCCTGGCGGCCGACGAGGACTTCAAAACCGGCCGGCTGAATCCGGAGGGAGGGCTGGAGACGGTGATGCTTAAGCTCCTGATGCTTCGGAAGCCCGCACCCTGATCATAAAAAAACGGCACCATCCCCCGATATTTTAAAAAAAAGAGTTGTATTTGTTACAAAATTGTGATAATATATCGGCAGTTGTATGCAGGGAGGTACGTCAAGATGAAACGATTCCTTTCCGTTCTGATGGTATTGGCGTTGGTGCTCGGCTGTGTTTCCGCCGCCCTGGCCGAGGGGCCGAGGATTACGAAACAGCCCGAAACCAAAGAGGTCAAAAAGGGCGGGAAAATCTCCTATACCGTCCGGGCAAAGAATACCTCCGGTCTCGGAATTACCTGGTATTTCACCGAGCCCGGAACCGGCAAGGTGTTTACCGGGAAAACCATCTCTTCCCATATCAAGGGCCTGCGGGTCATTAATCCCAACAGCCTGAGCATTACGCTGAGAAACGTGCCCGCAGAGATGCACGGATACGAGCTCTACTGCCATATCGGTTCCCGCTCCGGCGGCGTCAATTCTCAAACCGTCACCGTGCTGATCAAGGGCATGGACGCGCCGGTAAAAACCTCTCCGAAGAATTCCTCCTCCAATGACGAGGATGAGGACGAGGGAACTTCCTCCAGGGCCTCTTCGGGCGACGAGGATGAGGGCGAGGACGAGGACGAAGGCTCTTCCAATGTCTCGAAGAAAACCGGGACGACTTCCACGACGTCCAAAACCGGGACGACCTCCACGGCTTCCAAGACCGGGACGTCCTCCACGGCTTCCAAGACCGGGACGACCTCCGAGGCCACCCAGACGAAGGAGCCCGAGGAACCCGCCAAGCCCACGCCCGTAACCATTACCGCCGGCAAGGGCATCGAGCTCTACGCCATCGACCGGCTGGGCAACCTCAACGGCAGCGCCCAGGCGACCATGACCTTCCCCAGCGGGACGGCCAACTTCTACGCGAAGCTCCCCGCCGGGACGGAAGGATCCATCCAGTATCTGACGGTCGGCTCCCTGCGGATTACCCCCGCCGGCGAGGTCAACGGCATGAGCATCCGCGGCGTGACCACCAGCGGTTCCGTCCGCGTCAAGGTGGCCAAGCCCGGTCAGGCCGCCGCCGTGGAAGACGAGGAGCCCGTCGATCCCTCCACCCTCGTGACCGTGAAGTGCACCAACTGCCGCTTTACCGGATGGCATAACACCTTCGTTGAATCCGGCCAGGTGCCCGCCGGCTCGACCATTACCGTTATCGCCAGCAACGGCCTGATTAACAAGGGATATTCCATCAACGGCGACAAAGCGGAGCACAAGGATCAGGCGACCTTCCGCATGGTGGTCGACGCGGATACCACCATTACCATGGAGCTGCAGAAATAATCCGATCAGAAAAGGGACGCCCCCGGGCGTCCCTTTTGATATTCCCTGCCTGGCCAGACGCCGCGTCATCGCGGCGTTTTTTTAGCGGAACAGCTTTCCCAGCAGGCCCTCGCCGATGTCCCCCAGGCCGCCGCCCAGCAGGCTTCCCAGCCAGTCCGTCCCGCTGTCGTCCGGCGCCGCCTCCAGCAGCTTCAGCACCGTATCGCCGTACTCCCCCTTCAGCAGCCGCAGCCCCGCCTTTTTCAGATCCGCGGGCGCGGCCCGATAGGCTTCCAGCAGCTTCTGCTCCGTGGCCGTGACCTTCACGCTGATATTAGCGCCAGCGGGAGCGGAGGATTTCGCAGTCGTTTTTGCCGTGGTTTTAGCTGTCGTCTTCGCCGCCTTCCCGGAAGCGGACGCCGTCGTTTTCGCCGCGGTCTTCCCGGAAGCGGACGCCGTCGTCTTTCCGGCGGTTCCCGTTTTTCCGGAGGCTGCCGTCTTTCCCGCCGTCCCCCTGCTCGCGGTCTTTGTTTCCGAAAGATTCTTCGGCGCGTTGACCAAAGACGTTTGGGTTACGCCGCAGGCGACCGCGATCTTCTTCAGCTGCGCGTTGGTCAGATCCTTTTCTCCCCGCTCGCATTTGCTGATGTCCGCCGCCGTCAGTCCTTCCCCGACGGTTTTCGCCAGCCGGTCCTGGGTCAGCCCGGCTCCGGTTCTCGCTTCCCTGACCAGGATGCCTACCTTTTTCTCCGCCATGATACGCCCTCCTTTGAGGTTTTCTTTTATTCTACACCCACTGGCTCCGCTTTGAAAGGCCTTTT
>CAMOGC010000082.1 GCA_946613955.1 uncultured Clostridia bacterium | reverse complement strand
GAGCCGGCGGACGAACCCGCGGACGAACCGCAGGATGAGCCGGCGGACGAACCGCAGGATGAGCCGGCGGACGAACCCGCGGACGAACCCGCGGGGAGCGCCGAGAGTGCCGCGAGCGTCGCGGAGGCGGCGCGGGCGACTCCCACTGAGCAGGCCGAGGCGTCTCCCACCCCGGCGCCGATGCTGACCGCCAGCGCGGCGGAGGGGGCGGAACCCTCCCTGATTTCCACCACCGTCATCTATAACGGCACCAAGCGGGTCAAGGAATACGCCCGGGCCTCCAGGGAGGTTGTCCGGATGCCCGTGGGCGGGGAATATACCAAGCAGAAGATGGGCGTGCTGACCTTCCGGACCGACGCCTTCCGCCAGAACGCGGCGGTGGGAACGGTTCCGGGGCGCGGCAGCATGGAGGTGGCCTGGACGGCGGAAACCGGCAGCGTCAAGGGATCCGGCCAGACCTTCTACGGCATCGGCTGGGTGGGCCAGCCCGCCATCGTCAAATGGAGCAAGGAAGTCCGGGAAGCCAGCGAAATGTACGACGCCAAGAAGGAAAAGTCCGGCCTGAAGGAAGTCATCGCCGCGGGCCTGGACGGGAACATCTACTTCCTGGATCTGTCCGACGGAACGCCCACCCGCAACAGCATCAAGCTGGGCTATCCCATGAAGGCGGCGCCCAGCGTCCATCCCGGCGGCGCCCCCTACATGACCGTCGGCCAGTTCGCCCGGAAGATGGCGAAGCGGACCGGCACCATCGGCCTGCGGCAGTACAACCTGTATAACCAGAAGGAGCTTTCGCTGATCGACGGGCTGGACGGGAAGAACAACCGGGCTGCCAATACCATCGGCTCCTTTGAGACCTCGGCCCTGATCGACCGGACCTCCGGATGCCTGGTCACGGCGGGCACCAACGGGCTGCTCTATGTCATCAACCTCAACGCCACCTTCGACTATCAGGCGGGCACCTATACCCAGAGCCCCCAGATGGTGCTGCTCAAAACCATGGCCAAGGGCGAGAAGGCGGCCCAGACCGCGGTGGAGGGCTCCGTCGCCATGTATGACAAATACGTCTTCTGGGCGGATATGGGCGGCATCCTGCGGTGCGTGGACACGGACACGATGACCGTGGTCTGGGCGGTAAAAACCGGGGACGCGGTGGAATCCACCGTCGCGCTGGAGCTGAACGCGGAAGGCGGGCTGGATCTGTATACGGCCAACCTCCTGTCCCTGCGGAGCAAGGGGGGCGCCCAGATCCGCTGCTATGACGCGATGACGGGCGAAATGAAATGGCTGCGGGAGATCGGCGTCAAAAAGGACAAGAAGGTCAGGGAAACCGTGGGCTTCCGGGCCTCCCCGGTGGTGGGGCAGCAGTCGCTTAGCGGCCTGGTCTTCTATACGGTCAACGGCCTGAGCGACGCGGGACGGGAAACCCTGGGCCTCTCCGGGGAAGACGGCGCCGCCCTGATCGCCCTGAACAAGGCGGACGGCACCATCGCCTGGAGCCGGAAGCTGAGCGGAACGGGGTATTCCTCCCCGGTCGCCGTCTATGACGAAAACGGCGGCGGCAGCATCATCCAGTGCGCCGGGGACGGCAGCATCCTGATGCTGGACGGGCTGACGGGCAAGGAGGAGGCCACCCTGCAGGTGGACGGGGCCATCGAGGCCAGCCCGGCGGTCTTCGACGGGATGATGGTGGTCTGCACCTCGGAAAAGGGCAAGAACTTTATCTACGGCATTCGCATTCAGTGACGCAGGCGCCGGAAACCCCCGGCGGCGAAGCGGCCAGGGGCGGAACCGCCCCGGCAGGTTCGCGGGCGAAAAACCCGGAAGGCCCCGGCCGTGACCCGCCCTCGGGCGCGGGATCCCGCAAGGCCAATGACACTTCGAGCACGCAGACAGGAGGAGCATCTTATGGGACGGTATCTGATCGCGCTGGACCAGGGGACCACCAGCTCCCGGGCCATCGTTTTTACCGAAAGGGGCGAAATC
Organism: uncultured Clostridia bacterium; assembly: GCA_946613955.1. The sequence goes on along the minus strand of CAMOGC010000082.1, from coordinate 5,406 downwards.
GTCGCCTCCCACGCGGTGGAATTTCCCCAGCATTATCCCCATCCCGGCTGGGTGGAGCATGATCCGGAGGACATCCTCCAGAGCCAGATTCAGGCCCTGCAGGAGGCGGTGAAGCTCAGCGGCGTTGATCCCTCGGAGGTGGCCGCCATCGGCATTACCAACCAGCGGGAGACCACCTTCCTCTGGGACCGGCGGACCGGCAAATGCGTGGGCAACGCCATCGTCTGGCAGTGCCGGCGGACGGCGAGGATCGTGGAGGATCTGACGGAGGCCGGATACGGCGAGACGATCCGGCGGAAAACCGGCCTGATTCCCGACGCGTATTTTTCCGGCACGAAGCTGAAATGGATGCTGGACTATTACAACCTGCAGGAGCGGGCGGAGAAGGGGGAGCTGTGCTTCGGCACGGTGGACAGTTTCCTCTGCTGGCATCTGCTGACCGGCCGGCCCCATGTGACCGACGCGACCAACGCCGGGCGCACGATGCTCTTCAACCTGGAAACCCAGGACTGGGACGAGGAGCTGCTGGCCATGCTGAACATTCCCCGGGCCTGTCTGCCGAAGGTGGTGGATTCCGCCGGGCTCATCGGCACGCTGGATCCGGCCATTCTGGGCCGGCCGATCCCGGTGACCGGCATGGCGGGCGATCAGCACGCCAGCCTCTTTGGCCAGGCCTGCTGGAAGGTGGGGGATGTTAAGAATACCTACGGCACGGGCTGCTTCATGCTGATGAACACGGGGGACACCCCGGTGCGCAGCGAGAACGGCCTGCTGACCACCATGGCCTGGCGGATCGGCGGAAAGCCGGTCTACGCCCTGGAGGGCAGCGTCTTTATGGGCGGCGCCACGATCCAGTGGCTGCGGGACGAGATGAAGCTCATCTCCCGGGCCTCGGAGAGCGAGGGCCTGGCCCAGAGCATCCCCGGCACCGGCGGGGTCTATCTGGTGCCGGCCTTTACGGGGCTGGGCGCCCCCTGGTGGGATATGTACAGCCGGGGCACGCTGGTGGGCATGACCCGGGGCACCGGCCGGGCCCAGATCGTCCGGGCGGCGCTGGAGGCCATCGCCTATCAGAGCGAGGACCTGATGCAGGCCATGATCCGGGACTCCGGCAGGACGCCCGGGCGGCTGCAGGTGGACGGGGGCGCCAGCGCCAATGCCTTCCTGATGCAGTTCCAGGCGGATATCAGCCACCTGCCGGTGGTGCGGCCCCGGGTGATGGAAACCACGGCCCTGGGGGCGGCACTCCTGGCGGGGCTGGGATGCGGCCTGTATCGGAACACGGAGGAGATCGCGGATCTGTGGCAGAAGGATCTGGAGTTTACCCCGGCCATGGACGAGGCGACGCGGCTGATGAACCTGCGGGGATGGCATAAGGCGGTTTCCCGGGCGCGGGACTGGGTGGAGCACGAGAAGCGGGGAGAGGACTGAGCATGAGAGAGGACGGAAGAGCGCCGGCGGAGAAGCGGCCGGTTTCCATCGAACCCGGTTTTGTCCGGACGGCGGCGGGCAGCTGCCTGATCGCCACGGGAAACACCCGGGTCATCTGTACCGCCAGCGTGGAGGAAAGCGTGCCGCCCTTCCTGAAGGGCAAGGGCCAGGGATGGGTGACGGCGGAATATGCCATGCTGCCGGCCTCCACGAAGGAGCGGAAAAAGCGGGACGGGCTGAAGAAAGACAGCCGGGGGGTGGAAATCCAGCGGCTCATCGGCCGGGCCCTGCGCCAGGCGGTGGATCTGAAGGCGCTGGGAGAGCGCACCGTGACGCTGGACTGCGACGTGCTGGAGGCGGACGGGGGCACCCGGACCGCGTCCATTACCGGCGCCATGGTCGCCCTGACCTGCGCGGTCGACGGGCTGATCCGGGAGGGGAAGCTGCTTTCCTCCCCCATCCGGCACCAGGTGGCCGCGGTCAGCTGCGGCCTCGTCGGGGATACGCCCTGCCTGGATCTGTGCTATGAGGAGGACAGCCGGGCCCAGGCGGACATGAACTTCGTGATGAACGAGGCGGGGGAGCTGATCGAGCTCCAGGGCACCGGCGAGGGACGGGCCTTCCGCCGGGAGGAGCTGGAGGTCCTGCTTGATCTGGCGGAAAAGGGCATCCGGGAGCTGATGGCCGCCCAGAAGGAGGCGCTGGGGGAAAGATCGGCGCTGCTGTGCGCCCCGCCGGTGCTGCTGGCGGCGACCGGAAACGAGCACAAGCTGCGGGAGCTGCAGAAGATCTTCCGGGAGGAGTATACGGTGCTGCCCATGGGGGCGGCGGGCTTCCACGGGGAGATCGACGAAACGGCGGAGACCTTTGCCGGCAACGCGATCCTGAAGGCGGAGGCGGTCTGCGCGGCGACGGGACTGCCCGCCATCGCCGACGACAGCGGCCTGACGGTGGAGGCGCTGGGCGGGGAGCCGGGGGTTTATTCCGCCCGCTACTGCGGCCGCCACGGGGACGACGAGGCCAACAACGACCTGCTGCTGAAAAAAATGGAGGGCGTAAAGGACCGAGGGGCGGCTTTCGTCTGCGCCCTGGCGCTGAAGCGGCCCGGGGAGCCCCCGCTGGTGGCGGAGGGCCGCTGCCCGGGGACGATTCTTTTCGCCCGGCGGGGAACGGGCGGCTTCGGCTACGATCCCCTGTTTCTGTATGAGCCCCTGGGGAAGACCTTCGCGGAGCTGAACGGGGAGGAGAAAAACGCCGTCAGCCACCGGGCCAGGGCCTGCGCGGAAATGAAGCGGAAGCTGCGGGAAGAGCGGGAAAGCTGAATCCTCCGGCGGAGGCGGCGCGCGGAGGAGAGAGGGAAAATCCGCCGAAAAGCATTGCACCCGGGGAAAGAAAACGATATAATGACCGGGCGGAAGAGATGAAAATCTGCTGGAAGGGAGCGAATCTTTATGCGTGAATCCGGCGAGATGTATCTGGAAACGATCCTGCGGCTGAAGGAAAAAAAGCAGACCGTCCGCGCCATCGACGTGGCGGAGGAAATGGGGCTGTCCCGCCCCTCGGTGAGCCGGGCCATGGGCAAGCTCCGGGAGGATGAATGCATCCGGGTGGAGGCGGACGGAAACCTGGTTTTCCTGCCCAGGGGGGAGGAGATCGCCCGGAAAATCTACGAGCGGCATCAGGTGCTGTCCCGGCTCTTCGCCGCCCTGGGGGTTGAGGAGGAAACCGCCACGGCCGACGCCTGCCGGATCGAGCACGTGATCAGCGACGAAACCTTCCGGGCCCTGAAAAAATGCGAAGAAATGCTGAACGCGGGGAACGCTCCGGCGTAAGCCCGGCGGGAGAGGGCCGAGCGGGCTCCGTCCCGGGAAAGCGGCCGCCGGAGTCTTATCCGGAAAAACCGGATTTCGGGCCGCCCGGGGGATGAAAAAAGAGTGAAGAATGCCTGAAAGCTTTTTGATTGCCCTTCCCTTTCCGGGGGGAAAGGGCTATAATGCCGGTGGATAAAAAGGTTCCCCGGCTTCTTTTTTCGGAGAGGGGAATCGCGCGGCTTCGGGCCGCAGAAAGGAATACGGATTATGCTGGATAAAGATAACGAAAACAATCATCCGGGCCGAAAGCCGCTGATGTATTATGTGCTGATCGCGATGACGGTGCTGCTGGTGCTCAATACTTTTGTGTTCCCGATGATTATGGCCCGCCAGGTCAATACCGTGGGCTACAGCGACTTCCTGGCCTGGGTCGACGCGGGCAAGGTCACGGAGGTTTCCCTGGAGCAGGAATCGGATCAGATTCTTTTTGCCGCAAAGGACGAAACCGGAACGGAGCAGCTCTATAAAACCGCGGTCTTTCCGGACGACGGGCTGATCGACCGCCTGCAGAAGGCGGGCGTCCGGTTCAGCGCCCAGATCCCGACCCAGAACCGGAGCCTGCTGGCCTTCGTGATCAGCTGGATCCTGCCGATTCTGATCTTCATTCTGCTCGGGCGATTCCTGAGCCAGCAGCTGGGAAAGCGCCTGGGCGGCGGCATGAACGCGATGAGCTTTGGCAAGGCCAACGCCCGGATCGTCGCCGACAAGGAAACCGGCGTCACCTTCGCGGACGTGGCCGGGGAGGAGGAGGCCAAGGACGCGCTGAAGGAAATCGTGGATTTCCTCGAGCATCCGGACAAATACGCCGGCATCGGGGCGAAGCTGCCCAAGGGTGCGCTGCTGGTGGGCCCTCCCGGAACGGGCAAAACCCTGCTGGCCAAGGCCGTGGCGGGGGAGGCCAAGGTGCCCTTCTTCTCCATCTCCGGCTCGGAATTCGTGGAGATGTTCGTCGGTATGGGCGCGGCCAAGGTGCGCGACCTGTTCAAGCAGGCCAACGAGAAGGCTCCCTGCATCGTCTTTATCGATGAAATCGACACCATCGGGAAAAAGCGGGACGGGGCCGGCGCCATCGGCGGCAACGACGAGCGGGAGCAGACGCTGAACCAGCTGCTGACGGAGATGGACGGGTTCGACGGGAAAAAGGGCGTCGTGATTCTGGCGGCGACCAACCGGCCCGAATCCCTGGATCCGGCTCTGCTGCGGCCCGGGCGGTTCGACCGGCGGATCCCGGTGGAGCTGCCGGATCTGCGGGGCCGGGAGGCCATCCTGAACGTGCACGCGAAAAACGTGCGGCGCAGCGGCGCCATCGACATGAAGGAAATCGCCCGGGCGACCTCCGGCGCCTCCGGCGCGGAGCTGGCCAACATCGTCAACGAGGCGGCGCTGCGCGCGGTCCGGATGGGCCGGACGGAGGTCACCCAGAACGACCTGATGGAGAGCGTGGAGGTCGTCATCGCCGGCTACCAGCGGAAAAACGCGGTGCTGTCCGAGAACGAGAAGCGGATCGTGTCCTATCACGAAATCGGCCACGCCCTGGTGGCGGCCATGCAGACCCATTCCGCCCCGGTGACCAAGATCACCATCATTCCCCGGACCTCCGGCGCCCTGGGCTATACGATGCAGGTGGACGAGGACGAGCGATATCTGATGACCCGGGAGGAGCTGCTGAACAAGATCGCCACCCTGACCGGGGGCCAGGCGGCGGAGCAGCTGGTGTTCCACGCCGTTACCACCGGCGCCTCCAACGACATCGAGAAGGCCACGAAGCTGGCCCGGGCCATGATTACCCGCTACGGCATGGGGGACTTTGGCATGGTGGCCATGGAATCGGTGACCAATCAGTATCTGGGCGGGGACGCCTCCCTGGCCTGCAGCGCCGCCTACGCCGAAAAGATCGACGACCAGGTGGTGGCGGTGGTGAAGGAAGCCCGGGAAAAGGCGGACCGGATCCTGCGGGAGAACGAGGCAAAGCTGCATCAGCTGGCCGCCTGCCTGATGAAGCAGGAAACCATTACCGGCGATGAATTCATGCGGATCCTGAACGAGGAAGCCGCCCCGGCGGCGGAATCAGGCGCCGGCGCGGCGGAAACGGCGTAAGCGCGGA
>CAMOGC010000081.1 GCA_946613955.1 uncultured Clostridia bacterium | reverse complement strand
GGCTCCATTTTTCGAAATGTGGGGAAAACCGAAGGACTGTCGCGAACCCCAGGTGACTGAAGTCATTATAACGGAACAGTTCCTGTCCGTCAAGCCCCTTCGCGGGCTTTTTTTGTCTTTTTTGTGCGAAAAATGAGGATTTCTCCGCATTTTTTCTTATTTCAGGCTGCCCAGCACCTCGCCGACCTTTTCGTGGAGCACCAGCTCGGCGCTGTCGTCCATGGGCGTGGCGTCCCGGTTGATGAGCACCAGGTGCTTCCCCCTGAAATACCGGATCAGACCCGCGGCGGGGTAAACCGTCAGGCTGGTCCCGGCCACGATCATCATGTCCGCCCGGGAAATGGCGCTGACGGCACCCTCCAGCGTCCGCTGATCCAGCCCTTCCTCGTAAAGCACCACATCCGGCTTGATGATTCCGCCGCATTCGCATTTCGGCACCGGTTCCCTGTTTTCCAGCAGGTATTCCGGCCCGAAAAACTTTCCGCATTTCTGGCAGTAGTTCCGGTGGACGCTGCCGTGGAGTTCGTAAACCTTTTTGTTTCCCGCCGCCTGATGCAGCCCGTCGATGTTCTGGGTCACGATGGCCAGGAGCTTTCCTTCCCTTTCCCATTGGGCCAGCTTCAGATGGGCCTTGTTGGGTTTGGCGTCCGGCGCCAGCATCTTGGCCCGGTAAAACCGGTAAAACTCCGCCGTCTGCCGCTGAAAGAAGGAATGGGACAGGATCGTTTCCGGCGGCCAGTCATATTGCTGATGATACAGCCCGTCCACGCTCCGAAAGTCCGGTATCCCGCTTTCCGTCGAGACCCCCGCGCCGCCAAAGAAAACGATGCGGCTGCTTTCGTCCACCATCCGCTGCAGTTCCTCATAGGCCATTTCGGATGCCTCCTCTCATTTCGGTCCTTTACTCACGCCTCCGCCGGTTTCTTCCCCCATCTCTTTCGGATCCAGGCGATCAGGTTCCCCAGGCCCGTCCCGGCCAGCAGGATGTAGGCCGGGGCATAGGCGAAAAGGTATCTCGCCCGGGCCTCAAACAGCAGCTGGAACAGCGTAAGTCCCAGAATCGCCAGCTGCAGCACCGCCACCCGGTGGTCCGAGGTTTTCGAGAAGGAGAAGGCACCGAAGAGAAGCACCGCCAGCCAGGCGCACTGAACGATGGTCCGCCAGACGTGGCTGAAGCTGCCGTCCACCATATCCGGATAGTCCGCCCCGATATAGAAAGGCGGAATATGCTCGTAGAACCAGGGGCTGCTTCCCTCGAAGTAATAGGTGTCGTATCCGTAGAAGTCGCCTTCCTGTTCCCATCCGAAGGTGCCGTCGCTGTAGTTGGTCATGGTCTTCCGGACCGCGTGGGCCAGCAGCCCTCCCGGGCCCATGGCCCGCGCCCGCTCCATGGCGGTTTCCCAGTCCGCCCGGGAGCGCTCGGCGCTGCTGCCGATGACGGCGGATTCCCCCATGTCCTCCGCGTTGTATCCCCCCATGGTCTCCGGATTCAGCCCCATCTTCAGATAGTGGGTGATGCCCATCTGGGCCTCCGGATTCAGGTCATAGGGGCTTCGGTCCACGATGATTTTCACGGCTCCCAGCCCGATGCCCATGCAGACGCCAAAGGCCAGGGCGGAGATCAGCGCCCGCTTCAGCGCCTCCTTCCGGAACCATTTTTCCGGCTCTCCCAGCAGCGTCATCAGCACGGCCGCGATGACCAGGATCAGCGTCTGGGGTTTGATCTTATAGGCGATGGCGCTGAGCAGTCCGAAGACCCCCAGCCAGAGGGGGCGCCGTTTTTCCTCCCGGCACCGCAGGAACACCCAGATCTGGGTCGCCCCCAGAATCAGCGCCGCCGAATCCGTATACTGAACCGCCACCCAGGGAGAAATCCCGATCAGCAGCAGCGCCAGCATCCAGCTCCACAGGGAGAGCCAGGGCTTTTCGTCCCCGTTAAGTTTCTCCGCGCTCAGGTAGGTCATCCACAGGACCCATCCGTATCCGAGGCTCTGGATCGCGTGCAGGATGAAGTATTCCCTGTTCAGAAGCCCCAGGGGTTCCCCGAGGCTGAAAATCCAGCTGAACACGATCGTCAGGAACACGTTGTTGGCATACATCCCGAAATACCAGTTGTTCACGTCCTCCGTGAACCCCTGCCCGATGGCGATGGCGTCCTGATAGACCACCGCCGGATCCCATCCGCCGGTATGGGCGTAATGGGCGGAGACATAGAAGATGCCGAAGGAAAGCGCCAGGCAGAGGACGCCCATCAGGGCCTTCCGCCTTCCCGGGTTCTGGGAATGGCGGGTAATGACCCAGGCCAGGCCTAACAGCAGCACCCCTCCGGCCGCCCCAACCAGCAGGCAAAGGGCGTTTCCCCAGGGCAGGGTCACCTTGTTGGCGTATTCCCACCCCTGGCACAGCAGCAATATGCCAATCGTCAATACCAGGATCACCCGCCATGTCCATCCGGTGGCCCTGATCGCCCAGTGCTGCTTCATTGTCTCTGTCCTCATGCTCCGTATTCCGCCTCGGTTCTTCCTCTTCGATGATCATCGGGTTTCTTTGCCGGCCCTCCGGATCCGCCGCAGGCGGCCGCGCTCCGCCGAATGGAAAACCGCTCCGCCGTTTTTTACTGCTCGGCGCTCTCCGTCCGGATGCTTCCGCCGCACTCCCTGGTAAAGGCCGCGGGGTCCAGGAAGGCCATCCGCCGCCGGGTCAGCTGTTCCCGCCGGAAGGTGACCTCCAGCCGCTCTTCCTCTCCTTCGTTGCCGGTAACCCGCACCTCGTCCACCGGCAGGGCCGCCAGAAGATCCCGGGCGATCCGGATGCCCAGGCCGCCCAGATACTCCTCCCCGTTTTTCCGCAGGTAATCCGGCCGGCATTGGAAAACGCATTCCAGGCGATCCGCCGAAGGGGTTTTGATCACCATCCCTTTTACGTAATCCGTCAGATCCCCCAGGGGATTGATGGTCTTGAGCGCCTCGGCATAGGCGGCGATTTCCCCTTTCAGCACCCGGGGCGCCAGCCGGTGATAAAAGCTCCAGCGCTTCTGCCCCGTCAGCCCGTCCCTGGGCCGGGAGAAGGCCAGCGCCTCCGTCCAGTCCACGGTTTCATCCGCCGTGACCCACAGCCGCTCCATCCCTTCTTCTTCCCTGGGCTGCTTCTCGGGCAGCGTCTCCCCGTCCTTCATCGCGGCCTTTCCGTCGTTTATTTCGGCCGCCGGTTTTTCTTCGGCTGCCTGCTTTCCTTCGGCTGCCTTCGCCTGTTCCGCCGTCTTCAGAAACGCCGCCATCGGATCCGTCTCCTGATCCGGGTCGCCCCAGAGGTCGACCCCGATGGCCTTCAGCTGTCTGGCCAGCTTCCGCTGGGCGTCGGTCCAGCCGCTCTCTTTTTTCTCGCTCATGTGGCTGCGTCCTCCTTTCGGCAGCGCAGGGCCGGCGGGTTGGCCGCCGTGTCAAACCCTTCGATGACCAGGTCCGCGTCCTGGAAGACCCCGTTGTCGAACATCCACCGGCTCAGGGGGTTGACCAGCAGGCTTTCCACCTGGTTGCCGATGCCCCGGCCGCCGTTGGAAAGGTCGAAGGTGGCGGCCTCCCGCAGGGATTCATAGGCAAAGTCCTCGATGCGGATGCGGATATTCTTCTGCTCCCGCAGATTCCCGATGATCTTCCTGACCTGGCTTTGGAGAATCAGATCCCCCGCTTCCTTCCGGATATAGTCGAAAACCACGATGTTTTCCCCGATCCGGTTCAGAATCTCCGGCCGGCCCAGCTCGAGCTTGAAGTAGTCCTCGATGGCGGAGCGCACCCGGGTGCGCACCTCGCCGTATTCCATGTCCATGGTCACGTTGGGCTGCCGGTTGCCGAAGGCGTCCTTCACGTAGATGCCCAGATTGCTGGTAAAGATGATGATGGCCTCGGAGAAATAGACCGTTTTCCCCTGTCCGTCGGTCATGCGGCCGTCCTCCAGGATCTGAAGGAATTTGTCCAGCACGGAGGCATGGGCCTTTTCGATCTCGTCAAACAGCAGGATGCAGAAGGGGTTTTCCTTGACCGCGTTGGTCAGCTGGCCCCCGGCCTCGTATCCCACGTATCCGGGAGGCGCGCCCATCAGCTTCTGGTCGGAATGGCTCTGGCCGTATTCGCTCATGTCGAACCGGACGCAGGCCCGCTCGTCGCCGAAGAGCTTTTCCGCCAGCGCCTTGGCGGTTTCGGTCTTGCCGGTTCCGGTGGGGCCGGCGAAAAACAGCACGCCCTTGGGCTTCCCCGTCGAGGAGGAGTTCACCCCGTTCATCCCCGTGACCGCCCGCTTGACCACGTCCAGCGTCCGCTCCAGGGCCGCGTCCTGTCCCTTGATCCGCTTTTCGAAATCCTGCTTCGCGGTCTTCAGCTTTTCCACGCTCAGGGTCGACCAGGGGTTCTCCTTCAGGCCGTATTTATACAGATCCACCACCGTGCAAAGATCCCGGATCCGGGTTTCCTCCCGGCGGCTCAGCAGGCGCATCTCCTCCAGCTCCGTAAAGCTCAGTCCCTCCGTCAGCCCCAGGAAACGGTCCTTGATCCGCTCCAGCTCCTCCGGGTGCTCGAGATAATAGGGCATGTCCCGCCGGTAGACCGCCCCGGAAAAGAAGGCGGCAAAATTGTCCCCCGTCAGAAGTCTCCGCCGCTCCTCCCGGTCCGGCGCGTCCAGCTCCAGAATCTTGCAGACCGGGTTGTTCAGATAGAACCAGGCGGGCAGGTCGTTGAGCTTGTTGACCAGCAGGATCAGCAGGTTCTGCTTCTTCCCGTTGGGCGTCCGCACCCAGGCGGAGCTCAGGGCGCTTTGCAGAAGGATGTTGAAGCTGTTGACGTCCTGCTGGTCCATCCGCTCCGGGGTCACGATGTAGTGGCTCGCCATTTCCATCACGGTCACCGTCGCCGCCTCCCGCTGGCACATGGCCCGCCGGATCACGTTGGGCGCCGTAGTGGCCTCGTTGCCCTTGAATTCCGCCTGGATGGCCCCCTGATTGATCTTCGTCCCCGTCAGAGCGGCGTAGCGCTCGAGCATGGAGGGGTCATAGGGATTCATAAAACCGATCAGATTGCTGTAAAAAACGATCTGATCATATCCCTCGTCCATAAAATACGCGTGCAGATACCGGCTCAGGGGGACGATCTCGTCCTGCTTCAGGCTGCCGTCCACGGGATAGCGGTACTGATCCATGATATTGCCCTCGAAGATCAGCAGCGGCTTGACCCCGCTGAACAGCTCCAGCTCCCTGTGCCACTTGGAAATCAGGGCTTCCATCTTGCTCCTCCTTGTTCCTCGCCCGCGCCCTAGCCGCAGGCGGTTTCTCCCTCCATGCTTCTCCGGACTTTTCTCTCCGGAAAAGGCCGGACGCCCTCTCGCGCGGGCCGTCCCTTCCGTTCTCCGGCGGCTGTCCGCCTCCCGGAACCCGTCCGAAGGTTATTCCGTAATCTCGATATGTTCCATCAGATCTCCGTCTCCGGAATCCTTGCCCACCTCCGTCGCGTACAGGCCGAAGGCCGCGTTGTCATGCTTCCCGTGGCGCTCGAATTCCCAGTCCCGCTTGACCTGGCTGCTGTGGAACGCGAAGGCTTCCTCCGCCACCTCGTATCCCGTCTTCCCGCCGAAGGCGGCAAGGGGCTGATCCCAGTCGCAGACGATGGGGTTCTTTTCATATTCGTGCAGATAAAGCTTTTTGACCTGCCAGGTGCCGTACTGCTGGGCGGTTTTGGTGTAATACTTTTTCTGGGCTGCCTGCTTGTAGGCGATCTTGGCCGCGTCGGCGGCGGTCTTGTGCGCCCCGTGGCCGTATTCGCCCTTTTCCCCGTGGGTTACCAGCACCTCCGGCCTGTGCTTCCGGATCACCTCGACCACCTTGCCCACCACCCGGTTTTTCCCTTTCCACAGGGTATACTGCTTTTCCACCGCCTGCCCGTTTTTATCCAGCAGGCCGAGCATTTCCGGATAGTAGCGCACCCCGCAGTGCCAGATGGCGGATAAAAGCTCCAGCTTCCGCTGGCCGCCCGTGGGCACCATGACGGCGACCTGCACCCGGTATCCCCGCTCCCCGGCATAGGTGGGCAAAAGGCCCGCGAACCAAAGGATCTCGTCGTCCGGATGCCCGGTCAGCAGCATCAGATCGCATTTCTCCAGGGTCTCCCACCGCTGGATCTCCGCCGGCGGCTCCCCCTCCCCGAAAAGCCGGATCTCCGCGAAGCGGAGCCGTTCCTTCCCGGTGGCGACGATTTTGATTTCCCGGGCCGGCTCGGTCAGCTGGTGCCAGTGCACCAGGTATTTTCCGCCCTGATCGACGGTTTTCCATCCGTCCCCCTCAGAAATCTGAAGGTCGTAGTCGTGATCCCGGCCGTATTTATCGAAGGCCATGATGTAAACGCCGGCGATGGGCGTGTCGCAGGTGATCGTCAGCTCTCCCTTCTTTTCCCTGAAGGGAAAATAGGTTTTCAGATCCCCGTCCAGCATCTCGCTGAATTCGCTGTTTTTTCCGTTGGAACGAAAAACGCAGGAAGCCGTCAGCTCCTCCGCGTCCTCTGCGGCCGCCAGGCCCATCAGCGCCGCCATCGTCAGCAGCGCCGCGGCCACCAGCCAGAAACCTTTTTTCATCTTTACCCTTCTTCCCGAAAACAAGATGCGGCGCCCCGGGGCTTCAGGCCGCCGGATATTTAGGCTTCCAGCCCCTCAAACCGTCTGCACCAGGTATATTTGCTGATGGCGCTGGGGCAGGCTCCCGCGCAGTAGGTATTCAGAATGTCCCGGATATACGGGGGCAGAAACTGGTTGTATTTGACTTCCAGGATGATGTCGTTGTTGTCGAAGGGGGAAACCGTCGGCACCTCCGGATTGAAAAGATCCGTGCTCCACAGGCCGGTCCGAAGCTGCTTGTCAAAGGTGATGCGTACCTCCTCCGCCGGGTGCAGATAGGCCTCCCGCACATAGTCCACGATGACCGCCGGCCGAAGCAGGTTGACCGTCATCTCCCGATACATATCGTTGAGCAGTCCGCTGCGGGTGGTTTCCAGCCCCGTCGGATCCCCGGCCATCAGCTGCTCGCACAGCAGCCGGGGGATACTCTGGCTTCTTTTGGAAATCAGGCTTCCGACCTTCGTCTTGCATTCCAGCTTGATGATCCGATCGCTCAGGTTGTAAATCCGGATCCTGTATTTGTCCCGGTTGGGATTTCCGTCGATCTTGTCATAGAAGGCCGTGTTGAACACCGTGTCAAAATAGAGGGAGCGGATATGGTATTCATTGTACTCATCGCCGTTCGGATCCCGGCTCAGCACCCGATCCAGAATCCCGCTGAGCACGTAATACTGCATCTCGCTAATATAATACTTCAGCTCGTGCCGCAGGGGCAGCGTGCTCATCGCCAATTCCGTTCACTTCCGTTCTTCCGGGAGCGGGTGCTCCCTTCTTCTCAGGCTCCGGCTTCCGTCTGGCAGGCGACCAGCGTCGCGTCATGGACGCCTTCGATGTTCAGCACGTTGGCCACCAGATCCT
>CAMOGC010000080.1 GCA_946613955.1 uncultured Clostridia bacterium | reverse complement strand
TGATCGGGAAATCCGACAGCAATTATTTTTCCACCTTTACGATCAACAAGGGCTCGGACGACGGGATCGAAAACTACATGGCCGTTACGATCAACGGCTCCCTCGTGGGCTATACGGAAAGCGTCCAGCCCCATATGGCCACCGTCCGGACGATTATCGATTCCGAGGCGTCGATCGCCGCGCTGATCCAGTCCAGCCGGGACCAGGGCACCGTCCGGGGAACCCTGGGCATCGACGGAACGGCCATGTGCCGGATGTATTATCTGCCGGAAAACAACCTGCCCCGCCCCGGCGACACGGTGGTGACCAGCGGCGTCGGCATGTCCTTCCCGAAGGGGATTCCCATCGGGACCGTCCGGGAAAGCACCCGCGGCATGGAATCCAACAAGCAGTATATCGTCCTGGAGCCCCTGGCGGACTTCCAGCATCTGGAATACGTGATCGTCCTCCGCTACAAGCCGACGCCGGAGGCGATCCAGGGTCGGGAAAACGGCCGGTCCAACCTGGATCTGGTGCCGCTGGAAAGCGCCCGTCCCTCGCCCCAGGTACCCCAGATCGCCTCTTCCCTCTTCGAGTCCCAGACCACCCAGGATCCCAACGCGACGCCGGAGCCGACGCCCGAACCGACGCCTACCCCGACGCCCACGCTGACTCCGACGCCAATCCCGACGCCCACGCCGGAGGTTCATAACTTCGAATACATGCCCGTCCGGCCCAACGCCGAGCCGACGGCCACCCCGACGCCCTCTCCCGAGCCGACGCCCACGCCTTATCTGACGCCGGATCCGGACAACATGACCTTCGAGGAGGACGACGGATGAGCAGCTTCTTTCGCCGGGAGATCCGCGCGGGCTTTTTCCGCCGCTATCTGGTGCTGGCGCTGCTGGTGCCGCTGGGGTATCTGACGCATGTCTGTCTGATGCCCTATCTGAAGATCGGCGGCGTGACGCCGAACCTGCTGTATTGCGTGATCGCCATCGTGACCGTCGCTTACGGGCGGCTCCAGGCCTTCTGGGTCGGGCTGATTTACGGACTCGTGATGGAGGTCATGCTCCCGGCCATCACTTTTCTGAACCTGGCCATCTATCCCCTGAGCGCGCTGTTCACCTCCTTTGTCTTCGCGGACAAATCCCTCCGCCGGCTGGAGATGGACCGGGCGCTGAAGCGGAAATCCCGGGAGCTGCCCCCCTTCGTCCGGACGATCCTCTGCGCCATGGTGAACGTGCTGATATACGAAATCGTCAATATCGCGTATATCTACCTGGGCGGCACCGCGCTGACAATTCGGCATTTTATCCGGGGCTTTCTGGATGTCCTTTTGACCGGGGTGATTACGGTGCCCGTCGCGGCGCTCTCCCGGCGGCTGATCTTCGGCCGCCGCGTGGAAACCCCGGTGCTTCGCAACCAGCCGATCGTCTTCGGCAAAAAGTAAGTCTCGCCGTCCAGGGGACGGGCGGAAAACCATCTGAAACGGAAAGGAGCGTGATTCCTTGGAGAAAAAAGGGCGCAGAGGGCTGGGCCGCTATATCGGCTTCCTGGTCGTTCTGTTCGCGATCTTCGTGTTCCTGGTTTCGGGCCTGGTGAATCTGCAGCTCCGCCAGGAGGAATACTATCTGTCCAAGGCAGAGGACACCCGGACGAAAACCATCGCCCTGCGGGGCAAGCGCGGAAACATCGTCTCCGCCGATTCGGTGATCCTGGCCCGGGACGAGATGATCTATAACGTAACCTTCTATAAGGACGCCTCCACCGTTTCCGCCAACGCCTATCAGACCTATACCGCCTCCATCATCGATACCATCCGGATCGTCGAGAAAAACGGCGGAACGATGGCGATCGACTTTGTCATCCGGCGGAACGCGGACACCGGGGAATGGGAGTTTAATTTCGGCTCCGGCGTTTCCGAATCCGTACTGGCGACCCGTGAAAACCAGTGGCGTTCCAATAACTATCTGACCAATCTGACCCGATACGCGACGGCGGAGCAGTGCATCGAGCGGCTGAAAACCCGCTACCAGATTCCGGAGGGCCTGGATGAGGAAACGATGCTGAAGGTGATGGCCATCTATTCCGAAATGCAGATGAACATCTTCAACTCCCAGCCC
This sequence comes from uncultured Clostridia bacterium, assembly GCA_946613955.1. The sequence goes on along the minus strand of CAMOGC010000080.1, from coordinate 5,508 downwards.
ATCGTCATCGCCCGGGACGTCCGCTACGAAACGGTCATCGAAATCGAAACCCGATCCATGATGCTGCCCGGCATGGAAATCGAAATCGGCACGAAGCGGGTCTATCCCCGCTCCAACCTGGCCAGCCAGATTATCGGCTATACCGGCGCCATTCCCTCCCGGGCCATGTGGCTGACCCTGCAGGCGAAGGGATACTCCTATAACGATACCATCGGCCGGGACGGCATCGAGTCCTCCATGGAGGACTGGCTGACCCAGAACACTTCCCTCCGGAAGGGCAGCCGCGTTGTGGAGCGGGACCAGATGTCCAAGGTCGTCCGGGAGCTCAGCTATACCGAGCCCCAGGACGGGAACAACGTCAAGCTGACCCTGAACGTCTCCTACCAGATCGTGGCGGAGCGGGCCATCGCCAACAACGTTTCCTCCACCCGGAATCTGCAGGAGCGGTATCTCGCCTCCGATTCCTGGCTGGAGGCCAACAAAACCGATATTCACAACCGGAACTGGGGCACCTATCCCCTGGCCCTGGCGGAGCACGGCTGCCTGATCGTGCTGGACATGCAGTGCCGCGTGCTGGCGATGGCGAATTATCCCACCTATGATCTGAACGCCCTGGTCGCCGGCGGCAAGGACGCCATGGCCATCCTGGGCGATAACCGGAACCTGCTCCTGAATTACGGGATACACGCCCGGGGAACCCCCGGCTCGATTTTCAAGATGGTAACCGGCACCGGCGCGCTGACGGAGGGCGTGCTTCTCCCGACGGAGCGGATTTCCGACGGCGGATACTATACCAAGTATAACGCCGATATTACCACTGCTCCCAAGTGCTGGATCAACAAGAACTACATCTACAAGCACGCCAACCAGACCATCGTCGACGGGCTGACCAACAGCTGCAACTATTTCTTCTATGAGCTGTCCAGCCGCCTGGGCGAGGAGAGGCTGTACCGGTATTCCTCTCTCTTCGGGCTGACCTCCAAAACCGGCATCGACCTGCCCGGCGAGGTGCGCTCGGTCGTGGGATGCCAGAATTCCCTTTATGACCCCTCCAAGCCCGTCAACGAGGCGAACCAGGATACCTCCCTGCCCATCATCGTGTTTAACTCCATCAAGACCCACCTGAAAAACTGCGGCGCGTCCCGCAACATCGATTATGACGACGCCCGCCTCTCCGTCTGCGCCAAGCGGCTGATGGACATGGCCGTTAATTACAACGAAGGCGAATGGCTGGACAATATGCGTACCATCCTGATGGAGGAGCTGAACATGACCAAGGAGATGGTCTATCTCCAGTCCGTCATCGGGGATACCTACAATTACATGAACGATATCAAGTGGGGCGGCGGCCAGACCATCCTGACCGGTATCGGCCAATCTGTTACCGTGTTGACGCCCATCGCCGTCGCCCGATACGTCTGTACCGTCGCCAACGGCGGCTACCTCTATAACGTTTCCCTGATCGATTCCATCTCCTCCCCCGAAGGCGAGATCCTCTCCCAGCGGGAGCCGACCCTGATTCACAGGCTGGACCGGGCGGACGAGTTCCTGCCCCTGATCCGGGAAGGGATGAAGGGCGTGGTTGACGAATCCGGTACCGCCGGTAAATACTTCCGCAACTGGCCCTATACGGATCAGATCGCCGCGAAAACCGGAACCGCGCAGGTCACCAAGATCGACCTGGAGAACAACTCCTGGTTCGTCTGTTTCGCCCCCTTCGAGAATCCGGAAATCGCCATCGCCTGCTTCATCCCCAACGGGTATTCAGGTTCGGAAGCCTCGAAGGCGCCCCGGGATTTCATCGAATGGTATATGGGCCAGAAGACCCTCCGTTCCGTGGAGGAATTCCTGCCCATCGGCAACACCCTGGCCCCGTAAACCTCCGGTCGTAGGCTCCGCCAGGCTAAGAATCCTGCGGAACCGATCGTTTCCGGTTCATTCGAAACCGCGGGGCTCCGGCCGGGATGGCGAAAGCCTCGGCCGCCGGAATCGTTCCGGTTTCTGAAAGGAGTCTCCCATGTCGTCTGTTTATGTGATTGCCTCCGGAAAGGGCGGGGTCGGAAAATCCACCCTGACTGTCAATCTGGCCACTCTGCTGGCCCGCGCTGGGCATTCCGTCGCCCTTATCGACGCGGATATCGGCCTTCGGGGGCTGGATCTGTTCCTGAATCTGGAGGATCAGATCGTATTCGACCTGGTCGATGTGGCCAGCGGAAAATGCGGCCTGCCCCAGGCCCTCATTTCCGTGCCCGATCTGCCGAATCTGGATCTGCTCCCGGCGTCCCAGTTTTCCCGGGTCCGGGATCTGGAGCCGAAGAAGCTGAAAAAGATTCTGGCCCTCCTGAAGTCCGGGCACGAATATGTTTTTGTGGATTGCCCGGCGGGGCTGGAGCGGGGCCTGCGAAACGTGCTGAACGCGGGGCCGGATGAAATCGTCCTGGTCGTAACGCCGGACGATCTGTGCATCCGGGACGCGGAGCGGGTCGTCGACCTGCTCTTCGAAAAGAAGCTGCCCCCGCCCCGCCTGATCGTGAACCGGCTGAACCGGGATCTGATCTATGCGGGGGAAATGTATTCCGCCAAAACGGTGGCCGAAACCCTGGATCTTCCCCTCCTGGGCGAGGTGCCGGACGATCCCGCCGTCTGCCTGGCCCAGCTTCGCCATAAGCTGGCCGCGGACTATGTTTGCGAAAGCCGGGAGGCGCTTCTACGGATCGCGGACCGGATTTGCGGCAAGCAGGTCAGCCTGCCGGAGATCGGCAAGACAAAAACGCCCTTCTTCCGCCGGCATTTTCCCCGGGAAATCAAGGAGGTGAACGAAAACGCAGCGCAATAGCGTGATTGAAAAGCGGGCGTATCGCGCCCATACCGATGTGGTGCTGATCGCCCTGGTGGCCGCCATGTGCCTGATGGGCATCGTGGCCGTCTGCGTCGCCACCTATTCGCCGGATTCCAGCTCGGACATTCCCTTCCTGAACCACGTGGTGGAATCCTCCTATACGATGCGCCAGTGTCTTTTCGTGCTGGTGGCGCCGCTGGTCGTCGGCGTCGTCATGGCCATCCCCTACGACCTTTTGCGCCGCAGGGCCAATCTGATATACTGGCTCATGGTCATTGTGCTGACCCTGGTTACGGTGTTTAACCGGGCCCAGGGCGTGAAAGCCTGGCTGGACATTATCTGGGGCTATACGATACAGCCTTCCGAGTTCGCGAAGCTGTCCATTATCCTGATGCTGGCCAAGCAGTTTTCCCAGGAAAACGTCCCCATGTCCACCGTCCGGTCCTTTTCCCGCTCCATGCTCACGGTGCTGATCCCCTCGGTCATCATTCTGGCCGAAGGCGAAACAGGATCCATGCTGGTGATCATATTCCTGACGGCGGTGATGATGTATTTCGCGGGCTGCAGCTTCAAGCTCCTGGGCTCCCTGGCCGGTCTTGCGGCCCTTGGCATCCTTTCCATCTACGGCCTCATGGTCGCCACGGGTTCCACGGACTACCGCCTGGCCCGGATTTCCGGCTTCCTGAATCCGGAGCTGTATTCCTCCTCCGACTCCTATCAGATTCTGCAGTCCCAGATGGCCATTGGTTCCGGCGGCCTGACGGGCATCGGCATGTTTGTCGACGGCTCCATGAGCCAGCTGAACTACGTTCCCGCCGACTGGACGGATTTCATTTACGCCACCATCGGGGAAGCCTGGGGCTTTGTCGGCAGCGTAACGGTGCTGATCTTCTATATCCTGATTCTTCTGCGGATGCTCTACCTGGCCTGGTATACGCGGGATAAATTCGGCCGCATGATCATCTGCGGCGTCATGGGGATGCTGCTGTTCCACGTTTTTGAAAACATCGCCATGACCCTGGGGCTCATGCCCATAACCGGTATTCCCCTTCCCTTCCTGAGCTACGGCGGCTCCAACATGGTTACCAATATGGGCGGTATCGGCCTGGTGCTGAACGTGACCCGGAACCGCTCCCTGTCCGACGCGGTGTCCACGCCCCAGACCTTCTATAACCCGTACCGCTTCTCGACCCGGTTTAAAACCCGGCCCTATTGATGGCCTTCCCGACCCCCGCGATATCCCGCGGGGGGATTTTATATGCCTGACGATCGCTCGTTTTTCGGCGCGTTTCTCTCCGCCGGAGAGACGATTCGGGCTGTGGATCATCGCCTTTTTGCCGTCTCGAATTTTCGCTGTCTTCCGCTTGCGAAAGGCTGTTATTTCTGATATGATATCTATAAATCGGTCAAGGGAGATCGCTGTAGCATGTATCAGGCTGAGGAACTCGCGGTTTATCCGTTTTTCCGGAAGACGCTTTCGGAAACGCCTCTTTCCTCCGTGCTGGATTCATTGACGGGGGTTGTTTCCCGTAACTATATGATTTCCTTTCTGCATGAACTGGTCGATTCAAAAACGGTTTTTACCCTGGGCATCATAGACCTGGATAATTTCAAAAGCTTTAACGATAATTATGGCCATAAAGTGGGCGACAAGGTGCTGGCGCACGTGGCCGAAACGCTCCGGAAGCATGTGGGTTCCCGGGGGATCGTGGGTCGTTTCGGCGGCGATGAGTTTCTGGTCGTCTCCTTTATCGGAAATGATTATGATGTCATTCATGATTATTACGCCAGCTTCTATACGGACTCTGTCTTCCGCCGGGTCATCGCCGTGGATGACTTAAAGCTTTACATTACCGCGACTATCGGCAGCGCCTCCTTCCCCAAGGACGCGCAGGATTACGATACCCTTTTCTCCCTGATCGATAAGACCCTCTACCGCGGAAAATTCAAAGGGCGGAACTGCTATATCATCTATGTGGCAGAAAAGCACGCCGGTCTTACGATTCCCAAGCTGGCCCAGCATAGCCTGTATGACGCCTTTGTCGAAGTCTCCAACGCCTTTGACGAAAATGCCGATCTGATCAGCCAGCTTAAGGGCGCCTTTACCCCCCTGAATCGGAACCTCCATTTTCATTTCCTTTTCCTGGTGGATCGCGATCTGCGGGTAACGGATGTGGTAAAGGGAGTGATTCTCGGGGAATCGGAGGATCTCGCCCCCCTGATTTCCGACGGGTATTTTGCCTGCAGCCAGCGTCGCGAGCTGGACGCCTATCCCCTCTTCTGCAGGAATCTTGAACAGTATCTGATTCACTCTCTTCTGATCCTGCCCATCGGCCGGCCGGAAGACCGTCGGGGGTTCCTCGTCTTCTGTCCCGAGCCCCGAACCCATCATATCTGGCAGGACCAGGAGCTGGCCGCCGGCTTCTACCTGGCCCGCCTGACCCGGGATTACATCTCCCCCGGAAAATAACCACCGCTTTTCAAAACAGCTCCGGAGCCTCAAGTCACGCTCCGGAGCCATTTTTCTTTCCTGAAAGGTTTATGCCACTTTCTCGTAGTCGATCACGGTGTTTTCCTTGCTTGTGGATCGTTCTCGCGCATCATATAAGAAAAAAGCTCCGGAGCCATTGATACAACGTCTCTAGAGCTAATGGAGCTGATGGCCGGAT
>CAMOGC010000079.1 GCA_946613955.1 uncultured Clostridia bacterium | reverse complement strand
CGGGTATGGCCATTGCGGAGGAGCTTTCGGGAAGAATCAGCCGGCGGGGGTGCTCGGCCGGAGAATGTGCGCGACCTGATCGCCGCCCTGGACGCGGCCTTCGCGGCGGTCCGCTAAGGCGGGGTTTCATCCACGGCCACCTGTTCCGACAAGACGATAGTATAAGTAACAAGGAAACGCAACAGACAGCCTGCTGACAAAATACCGGGGAAATACAAAAAACGGGACGGTCAGGGGTTGACATCCTTCGGGAGGACGGATATAATGCGATCATCCTACGAGACAGGTAGGTTATGAGAAGGGAGGCGGAGCCGATATGAAGCAGCGCATCTTCGGTGAAATGTGTTGTTGTTTCGAGCGCCCGCTTTCCTCGAAGCTTTGTTTGCGCTGACCTGTTAAGATCAAGACATAGCGGAGGAGCCGGGCGGTAAGGTTCGGCTCCTTTTTTGATGATCAGCGGACAGGGGGCGCAGGGAAATGGAAAACAGGTATTTCAGCGCGAAGGATCGATGCCGCAGCGATGTTTTGACAGGGGAAGAGAACGGCCTGGCTTCCTGAACAGGGCGGCCAGGGTCTGGACGACAACATAGAACGATGAGAAAAGAAGGGAGAATGAATATGAAAAGGCTTTTGAAGGCTCTGGTTCTGGCGCTGGCGCTGGCCATTGTGACGGCCTCCTTCGCGGGGGCGGAAGGCTTCCGCACCCTGGACGAGATCAAGGCCAGCGGGAAGATCGTGATCGGCCTGTTCCATGACAAGAAGCCCTTCGGCTATGTGGACGAATACGGCGAATATCAGGGTTACGACGTGTATCTGGCCCGCCGGCTGGCCCAGGATCTGGGCGTGGAGCTGGAAATCGTGGCGGTGGACGCCCCCAACCGGATCGAGTTCCTCCAGAGCTTCAAGGTGGACGTGATCCTGGCCAACTTCACCTATACGGAGGAGCGGGCGCAGCAGGTCGATTTCGCCCTGCCCTACATGAAGGTGGCCCTGGGCGTGGTGAGTCCCGACAGCGCGCTGATTACCGACGTGGAGCAGCTCAAGGGCAAGAAGCTGATCGTCTCCAAGGGGACGACGGCGGAGACCTTCTTCGAGCAGAACTATCCCGAGGTGCAGCTGGTAAAGTTTGACAGCTATACGGACGCGTATCTGGCCCTGCTGGACGGCCGGGGCGACGGGCTTTCCACGGACAACACGGAGGTGCTGGCCTGGGCGATTGAGAACCCCGGGTTCACCGTGGGCATCGAGTCCCTGGGCAGCCTGGATACCATCAATCCCGCTGTTTCCAAGGGCAACGAGACGCTGAAGAACTGGATCGACCAGGAGCTGGTGGCCCTGGGGGCGGAGAACTTCTTCCACGCGGACTACGAGGCGACCCTGCGGGCCACCTACGGCGAAAACGCCGACGCGGACGCCCTGGTGGTGGAGGGCGGCAAGATTGAATAAGGAACGCGGCTCCGGGAAGACGGCCCGGCCGGCGAAGGGGCTTTATGGCCCGCGCCGGCCAGAGGCGGTCCTCCGGAGAACAGACCCGAAAGGGGCATAAGGCGTTACAGACGCCGTTCGGAAACGGGCGGCGTCCTTTCGATGTTTATGAGGAGGGAGGTTTGCCCATGGACTGGGGATTCATCGGAGCCCATGTGCCGGATTATCTGGCCGGGGCGGGGGTGACGCTTCGGTTTGGCCTGCTGGGCGTGGGCTGCTCCCTGCTGCTGGGGCTTGTATGCTGCCTGATCCGGTATTTCAGGGTTCCTGTATTGCAAGGCGTCGTCCGGGGATATATCGAGGTGGCGCGGAACACGCCGCTGCTGGTTCAGCTGTTCTTTCTTTACGCGGGCCTGCCCCGGGTGGGTATCCGCTTCAGCGCGGAGGCCTGCGCGGTCATCGGCCTCACGTTTCTTGGCGGAGCCTATATGGCGGAGGCCTTCCGCAGCGGGCTGGAATCGGTCGAGAAGAGCCAGCGGGAGGCAGGGGAATGCCTGGGGCTGACCCGGGGGCAGACCATCCGATACGTGCTTTTGCCCCAGGCCCTGGCCACGGCGGCGCCGGCGCTGTTTGCCAACGTGATTTTCCTGATCAAGGAAACCAGCGTGTTTTCCGTGCTGGCGATGATGGATCTGATGAACGTGGCGGACACGCTGCGCACCAGCGGAGGCAGGACCATCGAGGTGCTGTTCATGCTGGTGGTGGCCTATCTGATCATCCTGCTGCCCATTTCACTGGCGGCAACCTTTGTGGAAAGGAGGCTGCGCTATGCAGGATTTGGGAATCAGCGTTCTGTTTAAGGGAATCAACTTTCAGCGGCTGCTGATGGGCCTGTGGGTCACGCTGCGGATCGCCCTGATCACCATCGGCATTTCGTCCGTGCTGGGACTTCTCTTTGGCCTGATGATGATGAGCCGGCGGAAAGCGCCCCGGGCGATCTGCCGGATCTGGCTGGAGATCGTGCGGTTCATGCCCCAGCTGGTGCTGCTGTATCTGGTTTATTTCGGCTTGTCCCGGCTTTTCGGATGGAACATCGAGGGGGAGGCCAGCGCGATCATCGTCTTTTCCTTCTGGGGAACGGCGGAGATGGGCGACCTGTTCCGGGGCGCGCTGACCTCCATTCCGAAGCATCAGCGGGAGAGCGCCGCGGCCCTGGGGCTGACCCGGGCGCAGATCAACCGATATGTGCTTCTGCCCCAGACGATGCGGCGGCTGCTTCCCCAGGCCATCAACCTGTCCACCCGGATCATCAAGACCACCGCGCTGGTCAAGATGATCAACGTAACGGAGGTGCTGAAGGTGGGCCAGCAGATTATCGGCCAGTTTTACCGGGTGCCTTCCGCCGCCTTCTGGGTTTACGGGACGGTGTTTCTGCTGTATTTCCTGATCTGCTGGCCCATTTCCCTGGCGGCGGCCCGGCTGGAAAAGCGATGGGCCAGCTGAGGCGGGGGAACCCCCGGACGCGGAGGGCGGAGATGAACCCGGCGTACGCGGATGAAAAAACGCGGGAAAACCGCCGGAGACCGGGCGCCCGATCGGGGCGGTGAATCCATCATGCTGAATGCAAAGGAGTGTCTTCATGGAAGCGATCCTTCGGGTCAACGATATTCATAAATCCTTCGAGGGGACGGAGGTGCTCCGGGGCATCAGCCTGGAGATTCATCCGGGCGAGGTGGTCGTGATCATCGGCCCCAGCGGATGCGGGAAAAGCACGCTGCTGCGCTGCATCAACGGGCTGGAGGAGATCGACCGGGGGGAAATCTGGCTGCGGGATCAGAAGATTTCCGACGAGCGGAAGAACATCCATCTGGTGCGCCAGAAGATCGGGATGGTCTTCCAGAACTACGATCTTTTTCCGCATATGAAGGTGATGGACAACCTGCTGCTTGGCCCGACGAAAGCATTGAAGCGGCCGGCGGAGGAGGTCCGGGCGGAGGCCATGGAGATGCTGAAGCGGGTCGGCCTGGCGGAGAAGGCGGAGGCGCTGCCCAGAACCCTCTCCGGCGGGCAGAAGCAGCGGGTGGCCCTGGTGCGGGCGCTGCTGATGCATCCGGAAATGCTGCTGCTGGACGAGATTACCGCGGCCCTGGACCCGGAGATGGTGTCCGAGGTGCTCAACGTGGTGGTGGATCTGGCGGAGGAAGGCCGGACGATGGCCATCGTGACCCACGAGATGCGCTTCGCCGAGGCGGTTTCGGATCGGGTGATTTTCATGGAGCAGGGGCAGATCGTGGAGGAAGGCGCGCCCGGGGATTTTTTCCGGGAGCCGAAGACGGAGCGGGCCCGGCAGTTCCTCCAGAGCTTTACCTATGCCTCCCGCAGAAAAAAGGGGCATGACTTTCTCTGAAGCCAGCCCCATAAAACCTTAATCATCCTTCCAGCATTTTTCGCCGCACTTGGAGCAAATATACTGATGCTGGTGCTTCGACCAGAAGACAAAGAATGAACGTTCCCTTTCCCGGCCGGTTTGGACCCAATCATGCCCGCCGCAGACAGCGCTCGAAATGATACCCACGATCTCCTTAGATGGGAATTTTCTCCCGCCGGCAGCCTGATCCATTTCTTCCAGATTGATTTCTTCCGGGCTTAAGGCTTTCTTTTCCGTTTCCATGCTTTCAGTCTCCATCTTTGTTTCCATCTTTTCTTCCGCCTTTCTTCTGATTTGCCCGATACCGGTGCTTTCAGGCTGGATAAGCATCCACACATTTTTTCGGGCTTCTTTCGCGGGGAACCTTTTCATGAAGGCTCTTCTTTTTTTCAGCCTTCCTGTAATATATACGCAGAAAAGATCGCGGATGGCAGGGGACGAACCATGACCAACCGGACGATAAAAAAACCCGGATTCCTCACGCAGAGGAATCCGGGCGGAAACCGTTATCCGATTCAGCGCAGGCTGATCAGTCCACGGTCGCGTAGGTCCAGATGACGTCGCCGGTGGCCAGACGGATCACGTTGTGGACAGTGGGCTTGAGCATCTGGGGGGTGGTGTAGTAGTACAGCGGAGCGACGCTGCCGGTGGCCATCAGGATCTTCTCGGCTTCGGCCGCCAGCTTGGCGCGCTCTTCGGGGTTGGTGGACAGCTTGACGGCGGTGACGACGGAATCATAGGCGTCGGCCCAGGTCTGGTTGCCTTCCGGTCCCCAGTAGGCGCCGATACCGGCATCCTTGGTCACATCGGAATTCCGGGTATAGTCCCCGATCTCCCGGCCCAGCCGCGGATAGTTGTTGCCGCTGGCGGAGATGAAGATCTCCAGGAAGTTCACAACGTCGTTGAAGTCGGCAACCCAGCCCATACGGGCGGCTTCCGCGTCGCCGGCCTTCAGCTTGCTCTGCAGGGTGGCCCAGGCTTCCTGGTTGACGGTACCGGTGATGCCGAAGCGGCTCCAGGTCTCCTGGACATACTGGATGATCAGGGCGTTGTTGCCGCTGTTGTTGAAGGCGAACTCGATGGAGGGGAAGTCGGTGAACTTCAGGTCGCCGCCCTCGATGGATCCGGTGTAGGGATAGCCCAGATCAATCAGGGTCTGGAGCGCTTCCACCTGATCCTTGGTGTAATCGGGGTTCACTTCGGATTCCTCGTTGGTGCCGGTGTACCAGGTGCCGTAGCCCTCGGCGGCGCGGACGTCGCTGTTCAGGCCGTCGGCCAGACCCACGGGGTAGAAGCCGGTGGCGGGCACTTCGCCGCCCTTGGTGATGAAGGTCGCCACTTCATAGCGGTTGACCAGCTGGCCGAGGGCGAAACGGGCTTTGCTCTGCTCCTGCACCGTCAGCTGCTTGGCGGCGGGGCTCAGATCCTTGTAAACGTTGAACAGGATGTAATAGGTGCCCTGGGTCGGATAGAACTCCAGCTCACCGGGATAGGTGGCGTTCAGCCGATCAAACTCGGAAGAGGAGATGGACTGAATGTACTGCACGGTGTTGTTTTCGTAGGCCGTCAGGATAGCGGTGTTGTCCTCGGAAAGATAGAAATTCAGGCCCGCCAGCTTCACGGCGTCGGCGTTCCAGTAATAGGGGTTCTTTTCGAAGGAAATCACATCGTCCACGGCGTACTTGGTCATCCTGAAGGCGCCCAGACCAACGGCGGTCTCGGGGTTGATGGCCCACTTGCCTTCATTGTCGGCCAGATCCACCCGCACGGGGTAGAAGGGAACGAAGGCGCACAGATCCAGGAAATAGGCGCAGGGGCTCGGCAGATGAACCACGAAGGTCCGGGCCGCGTCGTCCACGTCGATATCCAGGGAACCGTCATCCTTCCGGCTGATCACGTCGAACAGGAAGCCATAGTCGGCGCCCAGCTCGGCGGAAGCAGCGCGCTCCCAGGAAGCCTTGATCTGGGACGCGGTGCAGTCGGTGCCGTCGGACCACTTCAGGCCTTCGCGGAGCACGAAGCTGTAGGTCAGGCCGTCGGCGGAGACTTCGTAGGATTCCGCGATTTCGGGAGCCATGACGGGCTCGCCGTCAGCGTTGTACTGGAATCCGGTCAGCCCGGCGAAGGCGCTGCGGATGATGTTGGATCCGGCGGAAGCGCTGTTCAGCGCGGGATCCATGGACAGGGGCGTGCCGCCGCCAAGGAACAGGCTGACAACCTTGCCTTCCTCTGCGGAGGCGAAGGACGCCATGCCCAGCACCATGGTCAGGGCCAGGAGAAGAGAAACGAGTTTCTTCATGGGAGTTCCTCCTTCATGAAATGATATTTGTTCTCGCCTTTCGGCGCGAAACACGAAATGGAGTCCGTGACCGCGTCACGGGTGCCTGCGGGCCGCGGAATGAACCCGGAGTCCGTCACAGGTTGTGGCAGGCCACGAAATGCCCCGGCGCCACCTCCTGCATCTTGGGGCAGCTCTGCGCGCACTGCTTCGTCGCGCGGGAGCAGCGGGTCCGGAAGGGACAGCCGCTGGGCACCTTCAGGGGGCTGGGCACGTCGCCCTCCAGGACGATGCGGTGCTGCTTCCGGCTTTCCCGGGGATCCGGAATGGGCACGGCGCTCATGAGGGAGACGGTATAGGGATGCAGGGGATGGCCCGTCAGCTCGTTGGCGGAGGCCATTTCCATCATATGCCCCAGGTACATGACGGCGATGCGGTTGGAAATATGCTTGACGACGCTGATGTCATGGGCGATGAAAAGATAGGTAAGCCCCATCTTATGCTGCAGCTCCTCCAGCATGTTGATCACCTGGGCCTGGATGGACACGTCCAGGGCGGAAACCGGCTCGTCGCAGACGATGAATTCCGGCCGGGAGGCCAGGGCCCGGGCGATGCCGATGCGCTGGCGCTGGCCGCCGGAGAACTCGTGGGCGTAACGGGTGGCGTGCTCCGTGTTCAGGCCGACGATGCTCATCAGCTCGCGGATGCGCTCCTCCCGCTCCTGCTTCGTTTTGCACAGATTGTGCACATCGATGGGCTCGGCCACGATGTCGGCGACGGTCATGCGGGGGTTCAGGGAGGAATAGGGATCCTGGAACACCATCTGGGCGCGCTTGCGGAATTCCCGCAGGGATTCCCGGCTGCCGATTTTCTGGCCGTCAAACCAGATGTCCCCGGCGGTGGGCTCATAGAGGTGGAGCAGGGTCCGGCCGACGGTGGTCTTGCCGCATCCGCTTTCGCCCACCAGCCCCAGGGTTTCGCCCCGGCGGATTTTAAAGGAAACGTCATCCACGGCCTTGAGCATGGTCGTTTTCAGGAAGCCGGTGGAGATGGGAAAGTATTCCTTCAGATGATCCACCTGCACCAGATACTCGGGATCCGGCCGGCCCGTCTTTTCCATCGCCATTATCCTTCCTCCTCCGGGCGCTCGGTATAGCAGACGCCCTCCTTCACGTTCATCCAGCAGGCGGACTTGTGATCATGCCCGACCCAGTATTCCTTTGGCTTCTCCTGCAGGCAGATCTTCATCGCCCGGTCGCACCGGGGGGCGAAGGGACAGCCGGAGGGCATGTTCAGCAGATCGATCGGGGTCCCGCTGATGGGAATCAGGGGCGTCTTTTCGTCATCGCTCATGTCGGGGATGGAGCGCATGAGCCCCTTGGTATACTCGTGCTTCGCGTGATAGAAAATCGCGTCGGTGGTCCCCCGCTCGCACACGCCGCCGGCGTACATGACGATCACCTCGTCGCAGATGGAGGCGATGA
>CAMOGC010000078.1 GCA_946613955.1 uncultured Clostridia bacterium | reverse complement strand
GTCTTCCGCCTTCGGAAGGCCGCGCAAAGGAGATACGCGAATGAATACTTTTCATACATTTGTCGATGCTTTTCTTGCCCAGGTGCAGGCGCAGGGATCGAAGCCGGCCGTAATGGATATTCACGGCGCGGATACCTACGCGACGCTGAACCGCCGCTCCGCCCTGCTGGCCCGGAGGCTTCTGGAGGAATGCAGGAAGCTCGGGACGGACGTGGAGGCGCTGCGGAAAGAGGGAAAAAGCGGCGCCCGGATTGCCGTGCTGCTGCCGCGCACCCGGGAATACATGACCGCCGTGGTCGCCGTCGTCCGGGCCGGATGCGCCCTGCTCCCCATCGATTCCTCCTATCCGAAGGAGCGGGTCGCGACGATCCTGCGCGACGCGGAAAGCAGGCTCTGCGTTACAACGGCGGCTTTGGCGGAAAAGGTTGAGTCCTTCCCGACGCTCCTGATCGGGGATGTATTTTCGGAAGAGGGCAATCCGGAAGCGGATGAGACGCTCAACCTTTCCGACGCCCGGATCGAAGGGCTTCTGCTCTTTACCTCCGGCTCCACCGGAAAGCCCAAAGGCGTTTTGCACCGGCAGTCCATCTTTTCCCAGCATCTGGCCATGATGGAGGGGATTCATTCGTTTACGCCGCGGGACGTGACCTGCTGCATGGCGGGGTTTACCTTCATTGCGGCGGAGGTGGATCTGTTTACGCCTCTGATGACCGGGGGCAGCGTCTATATCGCCAACGAGGACGAGCGGCAGAATGCCGATATGCTCTTCTCCATCATTCAAAGGCGGCATGTGACCGGGATGTTCCTGCCGCCGCAGATGTTCTCGGTCATGCGGGAGCTCTTTGGCCGCCTGCCGCTGCAGTATGTGATCCTGGCCGGCGAGAAGGTTCAGACGAGATTTACGGACGACGGGAATCTGTACGAAGCCTACGGTTCCACCGAGACCTTCGATGTTACGATCCGTCCCGTTTCGGGCGGGGATTCCCGGCTGCTGGGCAAACCCATCCGGGACGTTCACGCCTATCTTGTGGATGATGAGGGCGGGCTGATTCGTGAGCCGGGGGGCATCGGCGAGCTCTGCGTGGTCAGCCCCTGGATTGCCGAAGGCTACCTCGGTCTGCCGAAGGAAACGGCGGATCGTTTTGTCCCCTGTCCCTTTGAGCCGGGCGAAAGGATGTACCGCACCGGGGATTATATGGCCTGGGACGAAAGCGGAAATCTGCTTTTCCACGGCCGGAAGGACCGGATGGTCAAGCTGCGGGGCTTCCGGGTGGAGCTGGGCGAGGTTGAAAACGTGATGCGCAAAGCCCCGGGCGTTCAGGACGCGGCCTGCTACGCTGTGAAGGCAAGCGGCGGGGAAAAGCTGTGCTGCTGCTATCTGGGAGAAAAGACGGAGGCGGCCGTGCTGTCGGCCCACGCGAAAAAAACCCTGCCCGCCTATATGGTGCCGGATTACTTCATATGGATGGAGCAGTTTCCGCGCAACGAGCGGCAGAAGGTCGATTATCTGGCGCTGGCCAGGCAGGAGCTCCCGGGGAATGAAGGAGAATACACGGCGCCGGAGGGCAAAACGGAAGAGGCGGTCTGCGAAGCCTTTGCCGCGGCCCTTCATCTGCCGCGCGTCAGCGCGACGGCGGATTTCTTTGATCTGGGCGGAACGTCCCTGAGCGTCGCCGTGCTGATCGCCCGCCTGAAGGATCTGGGATCCGGGCTGTCCTTCCAGGACGTGACCCGGCATCCCACGCCCCGCGCGCTGGCCGCCTTCCTCGGCGAACCCCGCGGGGAAGAACAGCAGATGCTCCCCATGGACCGGGATTTCTACCCCCTGACCAAAACCCAGATGGGCATCTATCTGGAAGCGCTGACCGGCGGAAGCAGCTCCACCTATACCACCTCCTATCTGATGCAGGCCTCCCCCGCCCTCTCCGCCGGGCAGCTGATCGGCGCGGTCAAGGCCTTTGTCTCCGCCCATCCATCCGTGAAGTATGTCATCCGGGCCGGGGCGGACGGCGTGCCCCATATGTTCATGGCCCCGGAGGAAAAGGTCGAAGTGCCCGTCGTGGACGGAAAGGCGGATGATCGGCTGGCGTTTATGCAGCGGTTCATGCCCGTTGTGCCCATGACGGATTCCCTGCTCTTCCATTTCGCCGTGTACCGTACGGAGGAGCGCTGCTATCTGGCGCTCAAAAGCCATCTGATTTTCCTGGACGGCACCTCCATCAGCCTGATCATCGACGAGCTGAACCGGGCGCTGGCCGGAAAGCCCCTGCTGGCGGAGGAATATACGATTCAGCAGATGGGCATGTACGAAGAGCAGAAAATGCGCGACGGTTCCCACGAGGCCGCCCGGGAATACCATGCCGGGCTGTTTAAGGAGATGGATGATCTTCCGCCGCTCATGGGCGACCTGGAAGGAAAGCTGACCCCCGGCGTCAGCGAAAACCTGCGCTATGAGCCGGGCACCCTGACCGTGGAGCGGGTCAAACAGTTCTGCGAAAAGAACCAGATTACCGAAAGCAGCTTTTTCCTCGGCGCCATGGGCCTGATGCTGGGCAAATATCTGAACAGCCGGCACGTTTCCTTCTCCACGGTCTACAACGGCCGCGCGCTCGCCGGGACGGAAAACACCATCGGTACCCTGATCAAGCGCATCCCCGTATACGCGAATCTCTCCCGGGATCTTCCCGTGGGGGACTATCTGCGCGGACTCAGCCGCCAGGTGTTCTCCAACATGAGCCACGATATCTATTCCTTCGACGAGGTGCTGAAGGAGTGCCCCGTCAACGAGGACGTGGAGTTTATCTATCAGGGGGATCAGTTTACCGACAATATGGGCACGGCCGCGGGGGAAACCCTGATCGAAGGCGACAAGTGGTTCATGGAGCATTACCATACCGGCATGGTGACGGGGTGCCTGTCCATACAGTTCTTCTCCACGGGCGGCCTGTATAACACGACAATCGAATATCGCAACGAGAAGTTCTCCGAGAGCTGGGCTCGCCGCTTTGCGCAGGATTTGTTTACCGTCGCGGAGCGCCTGCTCACATGCGGGCGCATCGGGGAAATCAGCCTGATGACGGACGCGGATTGGGCGCGGCAGGCGGCCTTCAATGACACCGCGGTGCCGATGCCCTTCCGGCCCGTTCACGCCCAGATCCACGACCGGGCGCTCCTCCATCCGGACAAGGCGGCGGTCGTGGCGGATGGGAAAAAGCTGACTTTCCGGGAACTGGACGCGCTGTCCAACCGGCTGGCGGCGCTCCTGGTGCGCCGCGGCGTCGGCGCGGATCAGCTGGTGGGCGTGCTGTTTGATCGCGAGGTTTGGGCCTATGTGGCGGAGATCGCCATTCTGAAGGCGGGCGCGGGATTTATGCCCTTCATACCCGAATACCCGGACGAGCGCATCCGGTTCTGCATGCGCGACAGCGGCAGCCGCCTGTTGCTGTCGACCCGCGCCGTTATGGAAGGCAGGAGCCTGGCGGAGACGATGGCGGGGTCGGTTTTGACGCTGGAGGAAGCCTTCGGCGCGGAGCTGGACGCGATTGAGCCGGCGGAATATCGGGACGCGATGCCCGAAGTCGATGTCTCTGACAATCATCTGGCCTACTGCATCTATACTTCCGGCTCTACCGGCAAACCAAAGGGCGTGATGATCGAGCATAAAAACATCGCCAACTACGTCCATCGGAATGAAAAATCCATCGAGATCATGCACTACGCAGCCCCCGGACGGGTCAGCCTGGCCCTGGCTTCGTTCTCCTTCGACGTGTCGGTGGTGGAGGAATTCGTGCCGCTGTGCAACGGCCACACCGTCGTCATCGCTACGGAGGCGGAAATCCACGAGCCGGCGCAGCTGGCCCGGCTGATCAGGGAAAACGGCATAAACGGCATCACCTGTACGCCGACCTATCTGCTGAGCCTGCTGGAGGTCCCAGCCTGCCGCGAGGCCATCCGCCAGCTGACCTTCTTCGACATCGGCGCCGAGGCTTTCCCGCGCCAGCTCTATGATCGGCTGCGCGAGCTCCGGGAGGACAGCGTGATCCTGAACGTCTACGGTCCGACGGAGTGCACCATGGGCTGTGCCGCCGCGCTGATGACCGGCGAGGAGCGCGTGACGGTGGGTCCGCCCATCGCCAACACGGCTTTCTATGTCGCCGACCTCTTTGGCAATGCGCTGCCGGTGGGCCTGCGGGGTGAATTGATTATCTGCGGCGATCAGGTCGGCCGCGGCTATGTGAACCTGCCGGAAAAGAGCGCCGCCGCGTTCTTTACGCACGACGGCCGGCGGGCCTATCACAGCGGCGACCTGGCGGCGTGGACCCAAACAGGGGAAATCCGCATCTTCGGCCGCCTGGACAACCAGATCAAGCTGCGGGGCTTCCGCATCGAGCTGGATGAGATCGAGAAGGTCATGGCGGAGTTCCCCGGCGTCGGCTGCTGCGCCGTGGCCGTGCGCAAGTTCGGCGGAAGAGAATATCTGGCCGGATACTACACGCGCCTGAGCGATGTCTCCGATGAGGCGCTGAAAAGGCACATGCAGGAAAAGCTGCCGGAATACATGGTGCCGAGCGTGCTGGTTCCATTGGACGAAATGCCCATGACCGCCAACGGCAAGGTGAATCGCAAGGCCCTGCCCGAGCCGGACTTCCAGCAGATGAAGGCGGAATACATCCCGCCGGAGACGGAGACGCAGAAAAAGCTCTGCGCGGCGTTTGCCAGGGCCCTCAATCTTCCTGAAAGCCAGGTGGGTCTGCTGGACGATTTCTTCGACCTGGGCGGGGATTCGCTGAAGGCCATTCTCGTGCTGTCGCAGGCGGAGCTGGACGGGTTGACCGGGGCGGATGTGTTCCATCTGCGCACTCCCGGGGCGATCGCGGAGGCGCTGGAAAAGCGGATCGGTCAGGAGAGCCTGGAGGTTCGGGACGACAAAGCCCGCGCCGTGCCGCACATGCTTACGCCCATGCAGCTGGAAATGATCGACAACCAGCTGTTCCGCCCCGGCTCCACCATGTGGAGCAATACCCATTTCCTGCTGCGATTCGGCCGGGAAGTGGACGCCCAGAGGCTCTGCGACGCGGTGAACGCCGCGCTGGAAAACCATCCGGGGCTGTCCGTCGCCTTCTGTTTTAACGAGGAAAACGAGCTGCGCCAGCGGTTTGTGCCCGGGCTGATCCCGAAGGTGAAGGTGCGCGATATCCTGCCCGAGACGGAGGATATGCTGAGCGACATCCTGGTGCTTCCCTTCAATCGGGTATTGAACGCGTGCCTGTGCAAGGTCAACGTCTTCCGGGGGCAAAAAGGCTGCTATCTGTTCATGGATATCCATCACCTGCTGATGGACGGCGCGTCGCTGGGCGTCGTTCTGCAGGACATCGTCAACGCCTACTTCGGACGGCCGTTGAAGAGGGATTACTACTTTGCCCTGATGGCCGAGGCGGATCAGGCGATTGCGGGCGGCGCCGGTGAATCGGATCGCAAGAGCTTTATGGATCGCTATTCAGGCACGGACTGGTGCGTGGCGCTTGAATCGGATGATCCGAACGGAAGCATCAACCAGGCAGGCCGGATCCGGCGGCTGAAGTTTGACGCCGAGGCGGTTCGCTCCGCGGAAGAGCGCTGGGGCGTTACCCTTTCGGTGATGGCTATTGCGGCAGGGCTTGTTGCGCTTTCGCGCTCGACCGGCGAAAGGGATGTGATGGTGAACTGGATCTTCAACAACCGCCTGGCTCCCGAATCCGCGAACACGGTCGGCATGCTGATCAAAAACATGCCCGCCGCCCTGCGAATGGACGAAATCTCCTCCATGCAGGAGGCGCTGCTGTCGGTCAAGGATCAGGTGGCCTGGGCGATCGCCCACAGCGCCTATGACTTCATGGCCAATACCCGCCAGCCCTATGTGAACGACTGCATGGAAGTCAATCTGCAGATAGGGATCAACGGGGAAGAGATGGATGAGCTTCCCTATGAATTGGTTGAATTGGATGATCCGTTCTCCGCGGCCGGCGCCCGGCTGGAGCTGGAGCTGCTGGAAAACGAATACAAGGACGGAGGCTACGATTCCGAGATGGAATACGCGGAGGGCATGTACAGGCCCGGGCGGATGGAAGCTTTCCATGACCTTTACATTCGGATCCTTGAGTCGATCGTGACCGGCGGGGACGCGGACGAATACATAAGGAATCGCTGATTCATTCGGCGGCGCGCCTGGCGGTGCCCTGTCCGCTATGAAAAGCCTGCGGATATCCGGACTTGCATCCGGTAAGCCCGCGAAATGCAGAAAGGATGTTTTTGTTGGATAAGAAAATCCGGCTTTCCGATCATTTTACCATTCCGAGACTGCTCTATTTCGCGCTGCCCAGCATTGGCATGCAGATTGTGGACAGCACCTATCAGGTGGCGGATGGATACTTTATCTCCAATTATATCGGCGAAACGGCCTTCGGCGCCGAAAACCTGATTTATCCTCCCCTGCTGATCGTGATGAGCGTCGGGCTCGTCTTCGGCACCGGCGCCAGCGCGCTGCTGGCCCGGGAAATCGGCGAAGGACATGAGGAGCGGGCAAGCCGTCTGATGACCTTTCTGATGCTCGTCCTGTCCGTCTTAGGCGTCCTGCTGGCGGTCGGGCTGTATTTTCTCATGCCCACGATCGCCGGGTGGGTTCAGGCGACGGACGATATGATGGATTACTGCCTCGCCTACGGGCGCACGCTGGCCTTCTTCATGCCCTTCCAGATGCTCTCCATGGCCTTCCACGCGCTGCTGATTACGGCGGAGCGCCCCGGATTGGGGCTGGGGGTAACGATCTCCAACGCCGCGGCCAACATCCTGCTGGACTGGCTGTTTGTGGCTGTCTTTCGCTGGGGCATGCGGGGGGCGGCGCTGGCCACGGGAATCGCCTGGCTGATCAGCTCGGTCATTCCGATCATTTTCTTCCTGCGCCAGAAAACCGGGCTTCGCTTTGTCCGCCCGCTTTCGGACGCGGGAGCCCTGGGAAAAACAGTGTATAACGGCGCCTCAGAAATGCTGGATTCCGTGGCCTACGCGATCGTGGCCGTGGTCTTCAATCTCCGGCTGATGGATTTGATCGGAGCCGCCGGCGTGGAGGCCTATGCCGTCAGCGAATATGTCAGCGGCTTCTTTAACGCCGTCTTTTACGGCATCAGCATGACCATCGTGCCCGTTGTCGGCTTTCATCTGGGGAAGGGGAACAGCAGGGAGCTGCGCGGCCTGTGGCATAAGGGCATGCTGCTGATGGCGGTTCTCGGCGCGGCCATCGTGCTCATCTGCCAGCTCTTCGCCGAGCCCATCGTCCGCTTCTTTGTCGGATACAATCCTGATCTGACGGCGCTCTCGGTGCACGCCCTGCGGCTGGTCATCCTGTCCTTCCTGTTCTATGGCATGACGGTCTATGCCGGCTCCTATTTCACCGGCCTGAACCAGGGCACCGCCTCCCTCCTGATCGCCACGGTAAAGGGCGTTGCCGGTCCCCTGCTCCTGGTCTGGCTGCTTCCGCTTCTCTTCCGTCAGGAAGGTTTGTGGTACGTTAACCTGGGAGCGGAGCTGCTGGCCATGGCCGTGTCGCTTGGCTGCATTTACTGGTGGTGGCATGGCGGAGAAAAGAAGAGCCTGGCGGAA
>CAMOGC010000077.1 GCA_946613955.1 uncultured Clostridia bacterium | reverse complement strand
GGGCGAGCGCCGGGAAAAAGCCGGGGCGGATTCACCGTGGCGCCATCAGGATGCGGGCACCCTTTTTTTCAGGGCGAGCGCCGGGGATAGCTGGGCCAGAATCACGGCGGCGAACATGATCGCGCAGCCGAGGGATTCCCGGCGGGTCAGGGTTTCGCCCAGCAGCAGGGCGCCGCCCAGGACGGAGAAGACGGATTCCATGCACATGAGGATGGAAGCGAGGGTGGGGTTGACGTTTCTCTGGGCGAGGATCTGGATCGTATAGCCGACGGCGCCGGAGAGAATGCCCGCGTAGAGCATCGCCGGCATGGCGCCCCACAGGCCGGAGAGGGTAAAGCTTTCCGTCAGGAGGGAAAGGATCAGGCTTGCGACGCCGCAGAAGAGGAACTGGTAGCAGCTGAGCCGGAGGCCGTCCACCAGGGGGGAGAAATGGTCCACCACCAGGATATGCCCGGCGAAGGCGATGGCGCAGCCCAGAATCAGCAGATCCCCCTGGCTCACGACGAAGCGCTCCCCGGCGGGAACGCAGAGGAGAAACAGCCCGAACACCGCCATCAGGACGCTGAGCCAGATCCATTTTCCGGGATTGCGCCGAAAGAAGAGCCACCCGGCGACCGGCACCAGCACCACATACAGGGCGGTAATAAAGCCGCCCTTGCCGGCGGAGGTGGACACCAGACCCGCCTGCTGCAGATTGGTGGACAGGCAGAGCAGGAGGCCGCACAGGCAGGAGGCAGTTCGCAGGTTCTTTTTTTCCGCCGGGGAAGGGGAGCGGCGGGCCGGCTGCTTCCGATCCATAAACAGGATCACCGGAAGCAGCGCGGCGCTGGCCATCAGGGTCCGGATCCCGTTAAAAGCAAAGGGCGGCATATAATCCATGCCGACCCTTTGGGCTACGAAGGCCAGTCCCCAGATCAGGGAGGCCAGAAGCAGCAGCAGGCTGGAGCGAAGAGAACGGATATTCATGGGATCGAACGTCTCATTCCTTTCGATACAGAGACTTCTGGAAGACATAGAGCTCCGGGGAGGTTTCGTTTGGGCCGAAGCCCAGCAGCTGGCTGACGGTTACAAACTCATAGCCGTCGGCCAGCAGGCGGGGAATCAGATTCTCCAGGCAACGGTAATCCCTGGCGCGGGCGTGGAAAAGCAGGATACTTCCGTTTTTGACCAGGGGATAGCATTTGTCCGGATCCGTCTGGCTGACGTCCCAGAGGATGGCATGGGAAAAGCCGAAGGTGGTTAAGGCGTTTCGGAAGGTTTTATCGCTGCCGTTCTTATTGGTCGTATTGCCGAAGGGAGGACGGAAGCAATGGACGTCATAATGGTATCCGAGGGCTTTGTCCAGCGCCTCCTGATACCGGCCCAGGGCGGCGAGAATGTCCCAGAGGTCGGAGCCGCCCATCTTGTAATGCCCGTCGTTATGGGAGCCGATCTCGTTTCCGTTATCGAGAATCTTCTGCCATTCGTCCCGATCCTCCACGTGGATCTGTTTCCCGATGGGGAAGAAGGTTCCGACCACGCCATACTGGGCGAAAAGGTCACGGATTTTCCAGGTATAATTCAGATCGAAGGAATCGTCGACGGTCACGGCGATTTTCTTCTCCGCCCGGCTGCCGTGGCGGACAAGGAAGCGGGCCAGGGGATCCTCGTCCTCCTCCTCGGCGAAGGCGGGGAGGACCGCCGCCCAAAGCAGCAGCAGCCCCAGCAGAAGCGCGAGCGTTTTACGGGTTTTCATGATTCTCTATCCTCCTGATCCGGCGAATGATACTGGACGATTTCCCCCGCGGGAACGGAGGAGGTCAGCCAGGTGTTGCCGCCGATAACGCAGTTATCCCCGATCGAGGTATCCCCGCCGAGGATGGTGGCATTGGCGTAGATGACCACGTTGTTCCCGATGTTGGGATGGCGCTTGATCCCTTTGACCGGGTTTCCGTTTTCATCCAGATCGAAGCTGCGGGCCCCGAGGGTCACGCCCTGATAGAGCTTCACATGATCGCCGATCACGGTGGTTTCCCCGATGACAATGCCGGTTCCGTGGTCGATAAAAAAGTATTCCCCGATCGCGGCGCCGGGATGGATGTCGATGCCGGTCTTTTCATGGGCGAACTCGGTCATGATCCGGGGCAAAAGCGGAACCTCCAGGGCATAGAGCTCATGGGCCAGGCGATAAATCGAGATGGCATAGAAGCCGGGGTAACAGATCATGACCTCCTCGCGGCTGCGGGCGGCGGGGTCTCCCTCATAGAGGGCCTCCACGTCGAGCAGCAGCAGCCGCTTGATTCCCGGCAGGCGGGCGAGGTATCGGTCGCAGAGGGCGGCCGCGTCCCCTTCTCCGCCCCGGAAAAGGAAGGCCCGCCCGATTTGCTCCGTCAGATCCCGGGCGGTACACTCCAGCAGGGCTTCATCGGACATCCGGGGGTTCTCCCTTTGAAAGCAGGAAGGGAAGAGCAGCGCCTGCAGCGCCTTGATGACCCGGACGACCTCCCGCCGGTCCGGCGGGGAACAGAGGGGGGAGGACGCGCAGGCGGAGGAGCTCCGGAGGGCGGAAAGGGCCTTGACCGTATCGGAAATCAGCTTTTTCAAGGGAACATCGCTCCTGATCATCGGGGTTTTGCGCGCGGAAGGCGCGCCGGATCATTATACGTGTTTTTCAGCGGAAGCGCAAGGCGCCTCGAAAACCACAGAAGGAAAAGAAAACTCCCCCGGGATCCGGGGGAGCGGAAAAATGTTCTTCGCGAAGACGGAATCGAATCCGGCGGGCCTTCCTTAATATTCGAAGACCGTCACGATGCCGCCCATGTTGTCCAGGGATGTCGTATAGGAACGAGCGTTTCCGGCGACCAGCACCTCGAAGGTATCGGCGTCGCCCACATACTGGCGGTAGATCTCGTATTTCAGCTGGCCGTCCTCAAAGAGGGCGATATGGGGATGCTCGCCCAGATACTGGATGTATTCCTCGAGGCAGAAATCCATATAATGCATAACGGCGGCGTGTCCTTTGCCGACATAGCGATAGAGGTTCAGCTGGCTGCCGATGCCGGTCACGAAGCTCTTGTCCGTCGAGGTGGGAAGGGGCCAGGCATTGAGCGGGAAGCGGAAGACCAGCCCGTATTTCCAGCAGTTTTCGTTCATCCAGATACCCTGGCTCGAGGTCGCGTAGGTGGTCTTGTTGACCTCGGGGTCATCCCGGCTGTAGAGCCGCAGGGTAAAGGACAGGCCGGTATTAAACTCGCTGGTTCCGGGATAGTTGACCTCTTTTTTCGCGGCTTCGATCAGGGCGTCGCCCGAGTACTTGGAGGACAGCTTTTCCACCCGCTTCTGGAAATACCCGTTCTGGGTATCCCAGCTGCGGTATCCCTCGGAGACCATATAATGGCCCAGATCCTCGGCCGCCGCGGCATCCAGGGTGGCCTTCAGGGCGTCCGCCGCCACGGGGAAGAGGGAAACGCTGGCGTCGGAGACCTGAACTTTCCAATTAAAATAGTTGCCCAGGCCGACCAGGGTGCTCTCGTTAAAATCCTCCGGCCGGGAATGCCACTGGTTCACCAGCAGCAGCCCGGTATTCATGACGTCCGCCCGGGACATGGTCACCCGGTTCGGATATTCGAGCGGATAGGTGGTCAGATCCAGAATATCCCATCCCTCGGATTTCTGCGTCGGCCAGCTCAGGCTGGCGCTGGGCGTGTTTTTCTTTTCGAGCTCCGCCTGGGCGGCGGCGAATTTCTGATCTTCCTCGGCGTTATGGGCCTCGGCTTCCGCGCGGGCGGAGGCGAGGGCGGCCTCCCGCTGGCTCTTGACCCAGCTGCCGGCGAAGAAGCAGGCGGCGCAAAGAAGCGCCAGAACGACCGTAACGGTAATGACCACCGGAACCGCTTTGCTTTTCCTCTTTCTTGTACTCATGTTCGCTTACACCTTCCTCCCCACAAAGGGTGGGCATATCGATTCTTTTATAATTTCGTCACAGAAATTTAAAATTCCTGCTGGAAAGAAAAAACTTTTTCGCCGCGGGAAAACGGACAGGGGAGCCTCCGCTTTTGACCGCGGGGAAAACATCCCTTACATCCGCTCCGGCGCCTCGATGCCGATCAGATACAGCCCGGTTTTAATGAGGGAGGCGGTGGCCCCCGTCAGCGCCACGCGGGCGGCGATGCCGGCGGGATCCCCGTCGAGAATCCGATGCTCGTAATAATACTTGTTGAAGGCCTGGGCGATATCGGTCACCGCGCGGGTAATCATGCTGGGCTCGTATTTTTCCGCGGCTTCCTTTACGGTATCCGGGAAGCGGCTCATGAGCCGGAGCAGGGTCTGGGCCTCGTCGTCCGTCAGGGCGGCCCAGTCGGGCGCCGGGAGGGAAAGCTCCGCGGCCTTGCGCAGGACGGAGCAGCAGCGGGCATGGGTATACTGGACATAGGGGCCGCTTTCCCCGTCGAAATTCAGGGCCCGATCCCACCGGAAGTCGATATCCTTGATCCGGTTGTTGGACAGATCGGTATAGATGACCGCGCCGATGCCCACCTGGCGGGCGATCGTTTCCTTATCCGGCAGGTCGGGGGATTTTTCGTTGATGATTTCCAGGGCCTTCCGGCAGGCCTGATCCAGCAGATCGTCCAGATAGACCACGTGCCCCTCCCGGGTGGAAAGCGCTTTGCCTTCATAGCTGATCATGCCGAAGGCTACGTGGACACAGTCCTTCGCCCAGGCGTAGCCCATCTTTTCGAGCACGCGGAAGACCTGGCGGAAATGCAGATCCTGCTGATAGGCGACCACATAGAGGCATTTATCGAAATGATAGGTATCGTGCCGATAGAGGGCGGCGGCCAGATCGCGGGTCGCGTAGAGCGTGGCGCCGTCGGAGCGGAGAATGATGCAGGGGGGCATGTTGTCCTCGCTCAGATCCACGATCGTGGCGCCCTCGGAAACCGAGAGCAGGTTCTTTTCCCGCAGCTCGTCGATAACCCGGCCCATCTTGTCATTATAGAAGCTTTCGCCGGCGTAGCTGTCGAAGGAGACGCCCAGCAGGCTGTAGACCCGCTCGGTATCCTTGAGGGTCAGCTCCTTGAACCAGTTAAAGATGGAAAGGGCCTCGGGATCCCCATCCTCGATCTTTTTGAACCAGGCGCGGCCCTCGTCGTCCAGGGCGGGATCCTTTTCCGCCTTTTCATGGAACATCACGTAGAGGCGGACGAGCTCGTTTACGCCGCCCTTTTCGACCTGTTCCCGGTCGCCCCATTTTTTATAGGCGCAGATCATCTTGCCGAACTGGGTCCCCCAGTCGCCCAGGTGGTTGATGCCGACGGTTTTGTATCCCAGGAAGCTGTAGATCCGCTTCAGAGAGTGGCCCAGCATCGTCGTCGACAGATGGCCCAGATGGAACCGCTTGGCGATATTGATGGAGGAGTAATCCAGACAGACGGTTTTGCCCGCGCCCAGATCGGAGGAACCGTATTTTTCTCCCTTTTCCAGCAGCTCCGCCATGGTTTCGGCGGCAAAATTCGCCCGGTTCAGGAAGAAATTCATATATCCGTTTACGGGGCGGACCTCCGCCACCTCCGGATGCGCCCAGGCCGCGCAGAGGGCCTCCGCGATTTTCGGCGGCGCCATGCGCAGGGCTTTGGCCAGGCGGAAGCAGGGGAAGGCGTAATCCCCCAGGGCGGGATCCGGCGGGACGGCCAGCAGCGGGCGCAGCTCCGCCGCGGCGGGCAGCCCCTGGGCTTCCGGCCAGAGGGAATGGAGCAGATCCGCGGTCAGCCCCGCGATCCGGGTCATCATATCGGTCATGAAATCGTCACCTCTCGAGTCGCAATAGGTTCCGGCGACCATTTTACCATAGGGCGGGGAAAAAAGGCAACTGATTCATTGACATTGGCTTCCGATTCCCGTATAATAAGTCCGTTTGAAAAGAACCGCGTTTTTCGTGTGCCGTGGCAAACGCAGCCGGAAAATGCGCGGGCTTCCTTTCCGATCCCCAATAAACCAAGGAGGTAAATCCATGGCCATCAAGATCACCGTTGACGGCAATACCGCCGTCAGCCATGTCGCTTACGCGTTCAGCGATGTGGCCGCCATCTATCCCATTACCCCCTCTTCCCCCATGGCGGAAGTCGCGGATGAATGGGCCGCCCATGACAGGAAAAACCTGTTCGGGCAGACCGTGAAAATCGCCGAAATGCAGTCCGAAGCCGGTGCCGCCGGCGCTGTGCACGGATCCCTGTCCGCCGGCGCCCTGACGACAACCTTTACCGCTTCCCAGGGCCTGCTGCTGATGATCCCGAATATGTACAAGATCTCCGGCGAGCTGACGCCCGCGGTCTTCCATGTCAGCGCCCGCGCTCTGGCGTATCACGCGCTGAACATCTTCGGGGATCACAGCGACGTGATGGCCTGCCGGCAGACCGGGTTTGCCATGCTGGCCTCCAACTCCGTTCAGGAAGCCCACGACATGGCCCTGGTGGCCCATCTGGCGACGCTGAAGAGCTCCGTGCCCTTCCTGCATTTCTTCGACGGCTTCCGGACCAGCCATGAAATCCAGAAGATCGACGCCATCGACACCAAGAACTGCTACGAAGAGATCAAGAGCCTGGTTCCCTGGGACAAGATCGCCGAATTCCGCGCCCGCGCGCTGAATCCCGAGCATCCCCATCAGGCCGGAACCGCCCAGAACAGCGACATCTACTTCCAGGGCCGCGAGGCGGGCAACAGGTTCTACCAGGCCGTGCCGGGCATCGTGGAAGAGTGCATGGACGCCGTCGCCAAGCTGACGGGCCGCGTGTACAAGCCCTTCCAGTATGAAGGCGCTCCCGACGCCGAGAAGATCATCATCTCCATGGGCTCCAGCTGCGACGTGGCCCACGAGACGGTGAACAAGATGCTGGAGAGCGGCGAAAAGGTCGGTATCCTGAAGGTGCATCTGTATCGTCCCTTCTCCGTGGAATACCTGATGAAGGTGCTCCCGAAGACCGTGAAGAAGATCGCCGTGCTGGATCGGACGAAGGAATCCGGATCCCTGGGCGAGCCTCTCTACCTGGATGTGTGCGCCGCGCTGCTGGAAGCCGGACGCAGCGACATCAAGGTTGTGGGCGGCCGCTACGGTCTGGGCTCCAAGGAATTCACGCCCACCATGGTCAAGGCCGTGTTCGATAATCTGGACGGCGAGATGAAGAACCACTTCACCGTCGGCATCGAGGACGACGTGACCGGAACCAGCCTGAAGCTGGGCAAGACCTTCGCGGCGGCCCCCGCCGGCACCAGCGCCTGCATGTTCTACGGCCTGGGCTCCGACGGAACCGTTGGCGCCAACAAGAACTCCATCAAGATCATCGGCGATCATACCGAGAAGTACGCCCAGGCCTACTTCTTCTATGATTCCAAGAAGAGCGGCGGTCTGACGGTGTCCCATCTGCGCTTCGGCGACAAGCCGATCCAGAGCCCCTACCTGATCGACCACGCGGACTTCATCAGCTGCTCCAATCCGGCCTATGTGACCATGTATGACATGGTGACCCCCCTGCGCGAGGGCGGGATTTTCCTGCTGAACTGCCAGTGGAGCAAGGAAGAGCTGAACGAGCGGCTGCCCGCCTCCATGAAGAACAAGCTGGCCGCCAAGAAGGCCCGGTTCTACATCATCAACGCCATCGACCTGGCCCGCAAGGTCGGCATGGGCGGACGCACCAA
>CAMOGC010000076.1 GCA_946613955.1 uncultured Clostridia bacterium | reverse complement strand
CCTTTCTTTCCCGATCCGAAATATCTTCGGGAGAAGGCCTTGCCCC
This sequence comes from uncultured Clostridia bacterium, assembly GCA_946613955.1. The sequence continues at coordinate 7,693 of CAMOGC010000076.1, read as the reverse complement.
TCCGCTTATCTGTGACTCATACCGCTTCAGCGCCTCCAGGAAAGCTTCCGCCGTCCGGTAGCGCTTCTTCGGATCATAGGCGCAGGCCTTCAGGATGATCCGTGACAGGGCCTCGTCGGCGTAGGCGGGCGGCGGCAGGGGCTCTCCCTTCATCCGCCTCGCCAGTGCCCCCTCATACTGATCAGTGGTCAGATCCCCGTTCAGGGGCAGGAAGGGCAGCCGGTTTCCGTTCACCAGCCGATACAGCACCAGCCCGAGGGAATACAGATCCACCGTGGCGTCCGCCGCGTTCCCCAGAAAGATTTCCGGCGCCATATAGTTGAAGGTACCCTTCCGGGACATGGCGGCCGCGCTGTCGCTTTTCAGCGCACGGGCGGTTCCGTAGTCCCCCAGCTTATAATCCCCGGTCTCGTTGACAAAGATATTCTGGGGTTTGATGTCCCGATGCACCATCCCTAACGTGTTCAGCACCTGGACGGCGGTTCCGATATCCCTTCCCAGGCGCAGCACCTCCGTCCGGGGCATTTCGTTTTGCATCACGTCGGTCAGCGGCCGCAGCAGCTCCATTCGCAAAAAAACGTCATATCCGATACCGCCGGCCTTGGGCACGATCAAATGATCCTCGTAGGATACGATATTCGTATAGCCCCGCAGCCGGTGCATGATGTTGACCTCGTCCATCAGGGACCGGAGCTGCCCGTCATAGAAGGCACTGGCGGAACGCTCGTCGGAAAAGACGCCCTCGGCCAGCATGTTCCGGATTTCCTTCTCGTCCTGAGGAATGGAGATATGCTTCACCGCCGCGCGAAAATCCGGATTTCCCGGCACCTTCCGGGAAATCTCCCAGACCGTTCCGAAGGATCCTTCTCCCAGCCATTCTCCGGGCGTCCATTCGCCCCACAGGGGACTGAAATCCTGTATCCCGCTCATCTTTCCCTCTCCGCCCATTCAGGTCTTCCTTTCTCAGAGGGCCGGCGCCCGCTCCGCCATTCCGGCGATTCCCAGGGTGCACAGCGCATCCACCCTCCCAGCGTAGCTCATGCCGGCAAATTCCTCGGTCCGGGACCAGCTTTCCAGAAACGCGGCGCATTTCCTTCCCGTTTTCCGAACCTCCGCCCGCACGCCTTCCGACAGCTCCGCCGTATACAGGCTGATCCGCCCCTCGGGCCGGCCGTCCAGCCCCATGAACAGATCAAACCATTCCTCCCGGTATTCCCCGAAGGCGGCCAGGATGCCGAAGAAATCGGCCATCAGCTCGTCGTGAAGGTTGTTTTTCGCGCTGCCATAAAACCGGCGGGTATAGTAATGGGTGCATTCATGCTCCCGGCGAAGGATCATGGATTTTTCCCGCCAGTCCTCCTCCGCCAGTCCCATTCTTTCCGCCGGAATATTGCTGTAGGGCTTCCGGGAAAGGACGATAAAGCGGTTCTGCTTTCCCGCCAGAAAGGACGCTCCCTGTTTTTTGATCTCGTCCGTCCAGACGCCCTTGTGGGCCGCGTTGCAGATAAACTGTTCGAAATCCCTTTCATCGCCCATCACGAGGATCGGAATGGGCCCCGCCGCGCTTTCATAAATTGAGGCGGTCACCTGCTCCGGGCTCCGGAAATCCACCGGTCTTTTTGCCAGGATCCGGGTGTTCACCATTTTCGCGGCGCCGCCCGGCCCTTCCGCCTCCGCCAGCCAGGCCCGCCACGGGATCAGAAAGGCTTCATCCTCCTCCGCCGGCCGCTTTTCGGTCAGGGCGTCGGCGATGTATGCGCGGTATTGTCTGTTTTCCTCCTCCGTCATGCCATCCTCCCCTTCTGTCAGCCCGGTATAATCAGGCCGGAAGCCTGGCTGACCCACACAGCCGGGCGAACGCAGCCGTGGTCATAATTGGTAAAAAAGTAATAGAGGGAACCGTCCGGATTGACGCAGGCGGCGCTCCGCTGATATTTCCCCGTGGAGCGCAGCCACCAGCGGCATCCGCCCTTGTCGCAAAAAGCCTTCCGGGAAGCCGTATAAGGCGTCGCCGGAGCGACCCGGGAGGCGTTGTCCCCGGCGGCGATATACTGCTCATAAGCTTCATGGAAGCTGAGCAGAAACACGGAATCCTGCGTATCCTTCTCCGCCAGAACGGCTTTCCATCCCGGATAACCCTGGCCGGGATGGTTGTCCACCCTGACCTTGAGAATCGCCTGTTTTTCCGCCGGGCTGAAAGCTTCGTTCATAAATTCTTTGTTCAGCCAGACCCGCAGGGAGCTGTTTTCCCAGGTAACGCCGGTAAAGCCCGCGTGATAGGGCTGCACGTCCAGGCCGTATCGGGAAAGCAGCAGCACCCGGTCTCCCTCCGCCGCCAGCACGAACCACTCAATGGCCTGCTTCCCCTTTGCGGAAGGATCCATCGTATAGGCGCCGAATAAAACGATCTGCCCGGGCTTCACGCCGCTGCCCGGCTTCTCCGCCGGGGCGCGCGAGGGCTTTGCGACCTCCGCCGCCGAACGGTTCTCTTGAACTGTTTCCTTTTTCCCCTGAGGCTCCTCGTCCCGCTTTTCTTCCTCCAGTAGCCGGGTCAGCCTTCTTTTGCGGGTCGATCTTTCCTCCGCGCTGTTTTCCGCGGACGTGGTTTTCGTCTTCCCAGGCACTGTCGTTTTCCCCTGCGGCGTCTCCCGTCCCTTCGGTTCGGGCCCATCGATGACCGTCTGATCCTCCGGGGTTCCTGCGGGATGATTCTTTCCCGTCGGCTGTACGGGTGCAGGTTCAATGACCGTCCGATCCTCCGAATTTCCAGCGGTATGGTTCCTTCCCGTAGGCTGAACATGCGCCGGTTCGATGACCGTCCGATCTCCGGCAGGCGAGGCCTGGCTCCCAGCTCCACGCACCCCCGGGGCCCCTTTTTTCCCAGGCTCCGTCTCGACCACCGTCGCGTCCTCTGGCGCTGGCGCTGTACTTTTTGCGGGCTCGGGTTTCTTTACCCCCTTCCCGCGGTTCAACGCGGCGACCAGCTCCTCCGCCGTCAGGGAATGCCACGCGTTATTCCCCTGTTTCTGTCCCGGGGAGGCCACGTTCCGGTTCAACGATGCCACCAGCTCCTCCGCCGTCATCGGTCTTTTCCCGGGCTGCGGCCCTTTTTCCAGATACCGCTCGTATTCCCCCAGCGCATCCACAAATTCCTCCGCCGTCCGGAAGCGCTCGTCCGGGCGGTAGGCGCAGGCCTTCAGAATGATGGCAGCCAGGCCGTTATCCGCGCTTTTTGGCGGCGCGAGCGGTTCCCCACGGAGCCTGCGAACCAGCGCCTCCTCGCTCTGGTCGTTTGTGACCGTCCCCGACAGCGGCAGGAAGGGCAGCCGGTTCTTATTGACCAGCCGATACAGCACCAGCCCCAGGGAATATAGATCGACCGTGGCGTCCGCCGCCTGGTTTTTATAGATTTCCGGCGCCATGTAGTTGTAGGTGCCCTTGACGGACATGGCCGCGGCCTTGCCGCTGAGTGCCCGGGCGGTGCCGTAATCGCCCAGCTTGTAAGCCCCGATCGGGTTCACAAAGATGTTCTGGGGCTTGATGTCCCGATGCACCATGCCCATTTTGCTCATCACCATCAGGGCCGTTCCGATATCCTTGCCCAGCCGGACGATTTCCCTCAGCGAAATACCCTCTTTAATCTTATCCGTCAGCGGCTCCAGCAGCTCCATCCGCAAAAAGACATCATATCCGATCCCTCCCTTCTTGGGAACGATCTTGTGATCCTCGTAGGATACGATGTTGGTATATCCCTGCAGCTTATACATGGTCTGGATCTCGTCCAACAGGGACTTCAGCTTCCCTTCGTAAAATTCCCGGGCGGAAGGCTCGTCCAAAATGGCTCCTTCATCGATCAGATGGCTGATTTCGGACTCGTCCGCGGGAATCGAAATGTGCTTCACGGCAGCGTAAAACTTCAGATCCCCCGCAACCGTCCGGGAAACCTTCCATACCGTTCCAAAGGATCCCTTTCCCAGCTCTTCCTCCGGGATCCATTCCCCCCACAGGGGACTGAACTGTCGAATATCGCTCATCTTTCCGCTCCGTTTCCGGCCTCTTCCTTTCCGTCAGGAGTCTCCCGGCTTTTTTCTATTCTTTCTGGCTCGCTCGATTCACGGCTGCTTCGTCCTGTTCTCCGTTTCTTCCTCCGCGAAATCCAGGGTTTGGTCGAAATCATCCTCGTAATCTTCATTCCACCCGGCCTCGGGCGAATCCTCTTCCGTTTGATCTTCTGTATCCGTTTCAAGCACCAGGACGGTGGTGTTATCCACTCCGCCCGATTCCATGGCCATGGCGTAAATCGTCTCCGCCGTTTCCTCCACCGGGGCGTTCAACCGGAAAATACCTTCTATCTCCTCATCCGTCAGCATATCCGTAACCCCGTCCGAGCAGAGCAGGAATCGGTCTCCCCCCGCCAAAATAACCGCCTTTCCAATGGTGGCGTCGCATTCCGAGTCTCCGGAGAGGCCGAGGGCCCGGGTAATCACGTGGCGCTGAGGGTGGGTTCTGGCCTCCTCCTCGGTAATGATGCCCGCCCGAACCAGCAGGCCCACCTTGGAATGATCCTCCGTCAGCCGCTCCAACCGGTCCTCATGGAAGCGGTAGATCCGGGAATCGCCAATATGCGCGATCCGCGCCAGGTTTCCCGCCACCGCCAGCATCACCACCGTGCATCCGCCGCCTCGTGTTTTTTCCATGATCCGGCGGTCGGTCTCCGCGGCCCAGCGCTGCACGGGGGTCGCGAAATCCCCTGCCTGAATGTCCCGCTGGAGCTCCCGCATGCTTTCAACCGCCGTCTGGGAAGCGACCTCCCCGCTGGCCATCCCGCCCATGCCGTCGCAGACGGCCCAGAGCGTTCCTTCCCCGGCGATCTCCGTCCTCAGGCGCTTTTCCTCGTCCATATCCTCCGGCGTCGGAAAGGCGCCGTTGAAATAATAAGCGTCCTCATTGTTGTGCCTGACCCGGCCCATCCCGCACCGCAGCGCCGCGGACACCCGCCATTCAGCCATCGTCCTCTTCGTCCCCTTTCCAACGTCCATTCTGGTCAGGATAACAACTGATCAGAAGATCTCAGTTTTCAGTTTGACCCATACAGCGGGCCTTACACTTCCGTCCCGGCCTGTACGATGATTGTCAGTTTAAGAGCCATCGGCGCCGACATCCGCCGAAGGCTCCTCGCTCTCCGCCCGGATCCAGAGCACCAGCACCGTCGTATTATCCTTCCCGCCGGCCTCCAGCGCGCCGCGATACAGCGTCCCGGCGCAATCGTCCGCGGTTTCCGTCTCTCGGAAAATCCGCTCGATTTCCCTGTCCGGCAGCATGTCCGTCAGCCCGTCCGAACAAAGCAGATAAGCGTCTCCGTCCGCCACGGGCATAGGGTTTCCGATGGTCGCCTCGCAAACCGCCTCTCCAGAGAGGCCCAGCGCCCGGGTAATCACATGGCGCTGGGGATGACGGGCGGCCTCTTCCTCCGTGATCAGCCCGGCCTCCATCAGCATCTCCATCTTGGAATGATCCCGGGTCAGCCGCCTGAGCTGTCCTTCGTGGAACCAATAGATGCGGGAATCGCCGATATGCGCCATCTGGAGGCCGTTTTCCTGGCCATACAGCATCACCATCGTACATCCGCCGCCCGAAGTCCTTTCCGCGATGACGCGATCCGCCTGGCGGACCCAATTTTGCAGGCAGGCCGGAAAGCTTCTTCCGGGAAGATGATTTTTCAGATCCTTCATGCCCCGAACCGCCGTTCGGGAGGCTCTGTCCCCGTTCCGGGCTCCGCCCACCCCGTCGCATATCGCCCACAGAGAGCCCTCGCCTTCCGTCTCGGCCGCGAGATGCTTCTCGTCATTCATATTTTCGGCGTTCGGATATTCTCCGTTAAAAAAATAAGCGTCCTCGTTTCTTCCTCGGACGCGGCCTTTCCCGCTATATAAAGCGGCGCTAATGCTCCAGGCGGCCCCCATACCCGCAACACTCCTTTATTTCTTTTCCGGAAAGAGGAACCCGTCCGGCCTTCCCGCGGCAGCCTGCACCGCGGAAAGTTCTTCCTCGTCCATTTCTCCGTCATCCTTCTCCGAAGGCAGGGCCTCCATAATAAGATCAGACAGCCCATCCGCCGGCGCCAGCATCCGCTGTTGATCCGCCAGAAGCCGGAGAACTTTTTCCATCATGATCTTCCGCCCTTTCCTTCCGTTTTATTCACAGCCCGCGGATTTCTGTCCACGGGTTCTCTAATCGTGAATACACTGAGCGGTCTTCTTTGTTACGGTCTCAATTCCTCCTTTTCAGGCTGGCCAGCAGGGGAAGCAGCCGCCTGCAAAATGGCTGTTCCGTCGTTTCCCCCTTCTCGGAGCGATAGGATCGTTCCTTGCCACCGCCATTTTCTCAGTGCCTCTCCGGCATCATCCCGTCAATGATTTTTACCACCTCGTCCCAGGTATGCACCCGGATCATCCCGTTCGCCTCCGCGTCGTAGTTCCGGTTGTGCGCGGCGGTAAACAGAATCTTTTTGTAGTCTCCGCCCTCCAGGTTGTGGATCCCGTCGTCGATGAGCACGTCCCCCCGGATCATCTGCTTCCGGCTGGTGATGATGACCTGATCCCAGGATAAAAAGGGAAAATACCGGAACAGCAGCCCCTTCATCTTCTCTTCCACATGCTCGATTTCCGTTGCCGTGACGATGAAAACCTGATGGCCCTCCTCCATAAAATGCTTCAGCGCGTCCGCCGCGCCGGGCATCGGCTCCACGCCCGACCAGAATCCCGGCTCGTAGATGACGCCGTAAATCTGTTCCCGGGTCAGCCCCGGATAGGGCGCCGCCACGTTCCAGGCCGTAATCTCATCCAGCGAAACGTTCCGGCCAAACTTCTCGTTGGCCCGGTTCACCCACGCCTTCAGGAGCTGCTCGATGGTATCGTCCATATCCACAAGAATCGTCATACCATGCCTTCCTTCCGTCTGAAAATGCCGGATCTTACCGTTCGAGATCAATCCACATGGCCGGGCGCACGCAGCCGACGGCGGTATTGACGCTGCTGTTATTGAGCTTACCGCCGCTGCCCACCCGTCCCGCGCCGTAGGGTGTGCGGCCGGGCGATCGAATCCACCACCATCCGTTCTGGCTGCCGTTTTTATACGCGCCCTGGGCGATCGCGTAGGGCGTCACCCTGGCGATCCTGGCCGAATCGGATTTGAAGTACAGATCATACGCTTCATGATAGCTCAGAAGGAACACCCGATCCTGGGTATTGTTTCCTTCCTCCTGATAATACCCGCGATATCCCTGCCCCGCGCCATTGCTGACGGAAGTTGTAAGGATGGCTTCCCGCTCCTCTTCCGTGAAGGCAGTCTCCAGGAAGGCGCCGTTCAGCCATTCCCGCAGCGAACAGCTTTCCCAGGAAATTCCCGAATATTCCGCGTGATAAGGCTTCGCGTCCAGACCATATCTGGAAATCAGCAGGGCTTTTCCGCCTTCCACATCCAGAACCATCCACTCGATCGGTTCTTTTCCGTCTTTCAGAATATTGTTCTGCTCATAGGTTCCGAATGTGATCATATCCCCCGCCTGAATCTCTTTTCCGCTCGCTGCCGTCGGAACGCCAGTAAGCGCGTTGGCCGGCTCGGGTGTCGGCGTGGCTGTCGGTTCCGGCGTCGGGGTAGCCGTTGGCGTTGGGGTAGCTGTGGGCGTCGGCGT
>CAMOGC010000075.1 GCA_946613955.1 uncultured Clostridia bacterium | reverse complement strand
CCATAAACAGAATCATCGGCTCCTCCGTCTTGATGCGGAGGAGCCGATTTTCGATGCTTTTTCCATGGGTTCTTTTCCGGCGGCTCCGGGCGCTTCTCCTCCGGCCGCCGCCTTTTCTTCATTTCTTACCCTTTCACCGGCGGATGTTCCAGAATCAGCCTGGTCAGCCTTTCCGCCAGCTGTGCGTGTCCCTTCCGCGTCAAATGCATGTGATCCACTGGGTTGAATTCGCATCCCGCCGCGTCCAGAAACCGGCAGCCCTGGGACTCCGCCACGGCCCGATACCATTTCGCGATGCCCCGGGACCGTTCCGGAACGCCTTCGCCCATGACCTCGTCGTGAAACTGATCCCCGACCGGCGGCGGCGCGACCACCAGGATGTCCGGCCCGTGGCGGCCCCAGCAGTCCACTGTCTTCGCCTTCAGGATCAGCCGGTTCATGCCCTGGCCAATCAGGGCCGCGGAGGAATGAAACCGCTCCTTGCAGTCGTTCGTCCCCAGCATCATGATCAGCAGATCCACGGTCTCGTGGCTCTTCAGCAGCGGATACATCACCGACAGAGCGTCCATACTCTCGTGAATCGGATCCTGAAAAACCGTTGTCCTTCCGGAAAGGCCCTCCTCTGTAACCAGATACTCCTCCCCCAGCGCCTTTTGCAAAAGGCAGGTCCACCGTTCCTCCTCATTGAAGCGGATGCCGCCGTCAGCACAGTCCCGGGGATCCGCGCAGTATCCATGCGTATTGGAATCCCCGATGCAAAGAATATGGGTTTTCATTTCTTCCTCCCCGATTCTGTTTCCGTTCCCGTTCGTCTCCTGTTTCGTCCTTCATGGCCGCAGGAAAAGGGCCGCCGCCCCATAGATTCCCGCGTCGTTGCCCAGCATCGCCGCCTCCAGTCTCAGCCCTTCGGCGAACCGGGGCATGACCCCCGCCATCACCTTTTCGCGAAGCGGGGCGATCAGCAGCTGCTCCTGGGTGGAAACGCCTCCGCCGATCAGAATCAGCGAGGGGTTAAAAATATGCGTCAGGCCAATGAGCCCGGCGGCGATAAAACCGATCCAGTCCGAAAGCAGCCCGAGGGCCGTGGGATCATCCTCCGCCGCCCGGCTGAAAATCTCCCGCCCGTTGGCATATCCCCTCTTTCCGCCGGCGCTTCGCACCAGGGCGGAGACGGACGCGTATCGCTCGAAGCAGCCCCGCCTTCCACATGTACATTTTTCTCCCCCCGGATCCAGCTGGAAGTGGCCCAGCTCCCCGGCGATGCCTCTGGCGCCGGTCATCAGCCGGCCTCCGCTGACCACGCCGCCGCCCACGCCGGTTCCCAGCGTCACCATCAGCACGTCCGCGACGTCCCGTCCCCGCCCGGCGTAGCATTCTCCCAGCACTGCTGCGTTGGCGTCGTTCTGCACCCGGACGGGCACGCCAAAGCGCTCCTCCAGGGCCCGGCGGAAGGGCGTTCCCTCATACCCTGGGATCGCGCCGTTGGTTCCGATGACGACGCCCTCCCGGTCGTCCACCTGTCCGGTGGCGGAAACCCCGATCCCCGCGGGAGAGGCGTCTTCCTCCTGAAGATAGGCCTCTGCCTCCCGGATCACCGTTTGCAGGATCGGCGTTCGGTATCCGTCGAAGGATACGCTTCTTTCCCTCTTGCTCTGAAGGCTTCCGTCCTCCCGGATCAGCCCCATCTTGACCGCGGTTCCGCCCACGTCCAGCGTCAGAATCGTTTTCATGCCGCCCTCCTTCCACCTCCGGATGTCCGCCCGGCTCAGGCCCGTTTCTCTCCCGCCAAAACTTATGGACGACCGCGGCCAGGATCTGTTTTTCTTCCGGGCAAACCCGGGCGAAAGCGCGTCTTCTTCCCGGATTCTCTCGCGTCTGAAGTCTTTTACTGAATCGCCGCGAAGAACCGCTGCGCGATTTCCAGCGGCCTGGTAATGGCTCCACCCACCACCACGGCCCACGCGCCGATCTCCAGCATCTTCCTCGCCTGCTCCGGCGTATGGATTCTCCCCTCCGCGATCACGGGGCAGCGGACGTGCGCGCACATAGCCCGGACCAGCTCAAAATTCGGTTCTCCCCGATCTCCGGCGGTCTGTGGCGTATAGCCGTTCATCGTGCTGCCGACCAGGTCGGCCCCGGCCGCCTCTGCCGCGACGGCCTCCTCCAGGGTCGCGCAGTCCGCCATGATGATGATGTTGGGATACTTTTCCCGGACCTTCCGCAGAAACGCCGGAGGCGTCAGCCCGTCGCCACGGGCACAGTCGGTGCAGTCAATGGAGACAATATCCGCCAGCGCCTCCATGCATTCGTCGACCTCCCGCATGGTCATGGTAATCCGTCCGGTATAGCCGGGATACTCCCTTTTGATCAGTCCGATCACCGGCAGGCCGGTTTCCTCCTTGATCCCCACGATGTCGCGGGCGGAGGACGTCCGGATCATCTTCGCCCCCGCCAGCCTGGCCGCCCGGGCCATATAGGGCATCAGCGACCGTTCCCGGTCATACAGCGGCTCCCCCGGCGTCGCCTGGCAGGAAACGATGATGCTCCCCTTCATGATCGCAAACAGCTCTTCCTTCGTCATTCCCCTTCTCTCCCTTCTTATTCCGTATAGTTCCCGTCGGTATACTTTCCGGAGGAAAAATGCCGCGCCATCGCCATCGCAAAGGCAAGATAATCATATTTTTCGAGCGCGTCCACGATAGCCTCGTGCTTGACGACGCTGCCCTCCAGGTGCGGGCGCTTCATCTCCAGCTGGAAACACACGTCCACCGACCAGATCGCTTCAAACACGGAAAGCAGCACGCCATTTCCCACCCGGGCGAAAAGCTTCATATGAAATTGCCGGTCCAGCTCGGCGAACAGGCCCTCCTCCTCCCAGGCCAGGCGGATCCTGTCAACGATTTCCCGCAGTTCCCGGATGTCCTCCGCCGTCAGCGACTCAAAGGCCTGCCTCATATAGGACATCTCCAGGTTCTTCCGGATGTCGAACATCTGGCGAACCTCCTCCGGGCTCTGGCTGTCCACATGAAAGAACAGCACGTTTTGCATGACAAAGTCCAGGCTGAAAGGGCAGATCTCTGTCCCATAGCCGGGAACAGCCCGGACCATGCCCATCAGCTCCATGCTCTTGATGGCTTCCCGGACAACATTCCGGCTGACACCCAGGGCGGTCGCCATGGCGTTCTCCGCCGGCAGCAGATCTCCCGGGCCCAGACCCTCCTGAATGATATACTCCCGGACCCGGCGAAAGGCGGTCAGAAAAAGCTTTTCCGAACGGTTTCCGGCCATGGCTTCCTCCTTTCCGGGCGACCTTGCCTCCATAATTGTAGGACATTTACATCCCTGTTACGACCATTATATAGAGAAGATTGCCCCCTGTCAACGGGACACATTGTTACGAAATGCTTAAATTGGACATTTGTTTCCCATTTGTGTCATTTTCTGTATTGACACGCCTTTTGAAATGTAGTACATTATGGCCAGAGGCGGGATAGAGTATGCCCGCGAGAAAAACGAAGGAGGAACTGATCATGAAAAAGCTTCTGGCCGTACTGCTCTCCCTGATGCTGGTGCTGCCCCTGGCCGGCGCCTTTGCGGAAGACGATGTGAACATTACGCTCTGGACCTATCCCATCGGCAGCTGGGCGAATGAGGAAACCGTCAACGGGATCATCGCCAACTTCAACGCCAAATATCCCCATATCCATGTTTCCGTCCAGTATCTGGACTATGCCTCCGGCGATGATCAGGTGACCTCCGCCATCGAGGCGAAAACGACCCCCGACATCATCTTTGAAGGGCCCGAGCGCCTGGTGGCCAACTGGGGCGCCGCCGGCAAAATGCTGGATATCTCCGACCTCTGGGCCGACACGAAGGACGACATCATCGCCGCCAGCCCCGCGGTCGAGGCGGCGTGCAAAAACGCGGCCGGCGTATATTTCGAATATCCCCTCTGCATGACGACCCACTGCATGGTCATCAACTATAACGATTTCGAGGCGGCCGGCGCCCTCCAGTATATCGACCAGGAAAAGCACACCTGGACGACTGAAGGTTTCATCGAGGCCTGCAAGGCGCTGATCGCCGCTGGTTACAACCCCACCGGCGTGATCTACTGCGGCGGCCAGGGCGGCGACCAGGGTACCCGTGCGCTGGTGACCAATCTCTATTCCGGCCAGTTCACCAACGCGGATCACACCGCCTATACCATGGATTCCCCTGAAAACATCAAGGCGCTGCAGCTGCTGGTCGGCATGGTGGACGACGGCACGCTGACCGCCGATCCCGGCATCGTGGCCGGCGATGAAATTGCCCTGTTCTGCAACTCGACGATCTCCATGGGCTTCTGCTGGAACGCCTCCGCGGCCGTTTCCAACAAAGCCAGCCTGGCCGAGGACGTCAAGGTCTTCCCCATGGCCTTCCCCAGCGACGATGGCATCCCCGAGCTGCAGGGCGGCATCTGGGGCTTCGGCATCTTCGACAACGGCGACGCGGCCCGCGCCGAAGCGGCCAGGACCTTCATCAAATTCGTCTGCGACGATCCGGATCAGGCGGCCGCCAGCGTCTTCGCGACCGGCTTCTTCCCGACCCGCGCCTCCCTGGGCGACATCTACGCGGGAACCGATAAGGCTGAAAACGGCGACTACGCCATCTTCATGCCCTACCTGGGCGACTATTATCAGGTGACCGGTAACTGGGCCGTGCAGCGGACCGAGTGGTGGAACCTCCTCCAGCGGATCTTCGCCGGCGGCGATGTGACCACTGAGGTCGGCGTCTATGTCCAGAACGCCAACGCTGGTATCTGATTCCCTTCCCTTTTGATTCCCTGCGCCCCGTTTCCTTCCCCGGAGGCGGGGCGCTCTTCTCATCATGGAGGTTAGAATATGACGAGTCGTGCGAATACTCCCAGCGCGGTGAGTCTGGCCCGGAAAGCGGAGCGGAGAAGGGAAAATATTGCCGGATATCTGTTCATGACGCCGAGTCTGCTTTTCTTTCTCGGTTTTGTCATCTTTCCCATGGGCATGTGCCTGGTGACCAGCTTTTTCAACTATACGATGACGGATTTTTCCTTCATCGGTTTAAAGAATTACGCGGAGCTCTTCGGTGATAAGATCTTTACGCAAAAAGCGCTCGTCAATACCCTGGTCATCGTGCTGGTCTCCGTGCCGGTCACCTGCATCTTCTCCCTCTGGGTCGCCTCGCTGATTTACCGGATGAGGGATCTGCATACATCCTTCTTCCGCTGCGTGTTCTATCTGCCGGTGGTCACCGGTTCCGTGGCGGTCACCGTCGTCTGGAAGTGGATTTTCAATAACTATTACGGCATTCTGAACTATGTGCTGAAAGCGATGGGGATGATTACCCGAAACCAGAACTGGCTGGGCAGCGCGGATACGGCCCTGGGCTGTATCATCATGATCCTGCTGACCACCTCCGTCGGCCAGCCCATCGTCCTCTATGTTTCCGCTCTGAGTAACGTGGATAATTCCCTCGTGGAAGCCGCCTCCGTCGACGGGGCGACCAATCTGCAGATTTTCTGGAAAATAAAATGGCCCCAGATCATGCCCACCACGCTCTATATTCTGGTCATCACCACCATTAACAGCTTCCAGTGTTTCGCGCTGATTCAGCTGCTGACCAGCGGCGGGCCCAACAACTCAACCCAGACCATCATGTATTATATCTACTACAATGCCTTTAAGCTCTCCCGCTACGGATACGGAAGCGCTATGGGCATTATCCTGGCCATCATCATCGCGGTCTTCAGCGCGATCCAGTTCCGCCTGGCCAGAACGGACAACGGGTGAGGGAGGTGAAAGAAAGTGGAAAATACGGCAAAAGCGCCCCACAAGATGAAAATCCAGCGAGGCGACGCGGGCGTGGATCATTCGGTCCAGTCCGTCACGCCCTACCGGGTGATCAGCGTCATCGTGCTGATCATTCTCGCGCTGCTCTTCCTGTTCCCGCTGTACTGGATCATTACAGGGTCCTTTAAATCCCAGCAGGTCATCAACGCCGCCGTTCCCCAGTGGTTCCCTCTTTCCCCCACGCTGAACAATTACCAGCGCCTGATGCAGCGTCCCGCCCTGCTCTGGCTGTGGAACACGGTCTTCATCTGTGCCATGGCCATGCTGCTGACCTGTCTTGCGGCCTCCATGGGCGGCTATGCGCTGGCCAAAAAGAAATTCGCCGGACGCTCCATCATTTTTTCCATCTTTGTCATCGCCATGGCCCTGCCCAAGCAGGTGATCCTGATTCCCCTGCTGAAGGAAATGGCCTGGCTGAGGCTGCATAACACCCTCTGGGCGGTCATTCTGCCAACGGTGGGCTGGCCCTTCGGGGTCTTCCTGATGAAGCAGTTTTCCGAAAATATACCCGGTGAGTTGCTGGAAGCCGCCAAAATCGACGGTGCCGGCGAAGCCAGAACCTTTACCCAGATCGTCCTTCCCATGATCAGCCCCGGCATCGGCGCCCTGGCCATTTTTACCTTTATCAGCGCCTGGAACGATTATTTCCTCCAGCTGATCATGCTCAACGATACCAACGCGCTGACCATTTCCCTGGGGATCGCCAAGCTCCAGTCCGAACTCAGCACCGATTTCGGTCTGATCATGGCCGGCGCGGCGGTGGGTTCCATCCCGATTATCATCATTTTCCTGATTTTCCAGAAGTTCTTTACCCGCGGCATTACCATGGGCGCCGTTAAGGGCTGACCGTTTTCGACCGGAAGGTCTTCCTTCCGGGGCGGGCACGTTTCGCTGCTTCGCACCCCGTCCTTCCCGAAGGCGGCCCGAGCTGGAAACAATCCTTCTCCCCTCCCGTTCTGCGGATCCCGGAGGGAGGGAAGCGATTCCCTGTTTCTGATCCGCAAATCAAATGATACGAGGAGCGTTGCCATCGATGGATCTGAAAAAATATCAGGGTGTCATCCCCGCCTTTTACGCGTGCTATGATGAACAGGGGGAAATCAGCCGGGAGCGTTCCGCGGCTCTGGCCCGGATGCTGGTCAACAAGGGCGTAAAAGGGCTCTATGTGGGCGGTTCCTCCGGCGAGTGCATCTATCTTGAAAAAGAAGAACGGATGGCGATGCTGGAAGCGGTAATGGCGGAGGTGAAGGGCGAATGCACCGTCATCGCCCACGTCGCCTGCAACAACACCCGGGAATCCTGCCAGCTGGCGGCCCATGCGGAAAGCCTGGGCGTGGACGCCATCGCCAGCATCCCGCCCATCTATTTCCACCTGCCGGAGCACGCCATCGCCGCCTACTGGAACGCCATGAGCGCCGCTGCCCCGAACACGGATTTTATCATCTATAATATCCCCCAGCTGGCCGGCGTCGCCCTGACCCCTTCCCTCTTCCGGGAAATGCGGAAAAACCCCAGAGTGATCGGAGTAAAGAATTCCTCGATGCCGACCTATGATCTGGAAATCTGGCGCCGTCTGGGGGGCGAAAACCTCGCGGTCTTCAACGGGCCGGATGAGCAGTTTGTGGCCGGCCGGGTGACCGGGGCCTCCGGCGGCATCGGCGGAACCTACGCCGTAATGCCGGAGCTGTTCCTGAAGATGAACAAATGGATTGAGGCAGGGCAGCTTTCCCGGGCCGAGGCCATCCAGCATGAGGTCAACAGCATCATCGAGGAGATGTGCTCCGCCCATGGCAACATGTATGCCGTCGCCAAAGGAATCCTCCAAATCAACGACGGCCTGCCCTGCGGCAGCGTTCGCGCCCCGCTGGCCCCGCTGGCGGATTCGGATCTTCCCATTGTCGAAAAGGTGGCCGCCCATATCCGGGAGGCCGTTGCCCGCTTTGCGTAATCGCGCCGAAGCGAGCTCTGTGAAGCCCGAAAACCCGTTTCC
>CAMOGC010000074.1 GCA_946613955.1 uncultured Clostridia bacterium | reverse complement strand
CCACGGTGGGCTGCCCGTCCCCCAGCAGGGCGGAAAGCAGCTCCTGGGTCTTCTCGTCGTCCAGGGTCCCGTCGTCCCGGAAGCGGATGCCGTCGGCCGCGTCCACAAAACGCCAGCCCAGATAGTCCGCCACCAGCAGGCCGCAGAGGTATTCCCCCCGGCTGGCGCACCAGTCCCGGCCCTTTCCGCCGGCGATCCCGTCGTGCACCTCCGCCAGGGCGCCCTCGATATCCACCTTCAGATGCAGATTCCGGGCGATGGACAGATACCGCTCCCGGATCTTGACAAAGAGATCCTCAAAGGATTCGCCCTGGGCGCGCCGCTCATGGCACAGATACAGAAGATCCGTCACCTTCTCGTCCGTGGGATAGCGCTTGCCCGGGGCGCTGGGGACCAGATAAAGCCGCGTCGGCTCCAGCTCCAGAATGCTGCGAACCTTGCGGAACTGTTCGTCATTGGCCAAACTGCTGCCGCCAAACTTGGTGACAATACATTCAAGCACGAAGAAGTTCCTCCCATTCGTTCCTGCGGAGCGCGCCGAAGCGCGGATCCCATACCGGGCTATTCTACCGCCTTCCCGCCGGCCCTGTCAAGGGATCCGCCGGTTTTTCGGCGGCGCGCCGCCGGGGGTTTCCTTTCCGAAGAGGATCCGGATGATCACCAGAGCGCATCCCACCACCAGGAAGGCGTCCGCCAGGTTAAAGACGGCGAAGCGCACGAAAACCGGCTCGATCATGTCCGGCACGGAGCCGGCGAAAATCCGGTCCGCCAGGTTTCCGGCGGCGCCCCCCAGCATCATCATCAGCCCCGTTTCCGTGGGCCCGTCCATCCGCTTCCCCCGCAGGAGGAAAAAGGCCCCCGCCAGCACAAGGGCGCTGAGCGCCGCCAGCAGTACGGGATGCCCGCTGAGCAGGGAGAAGGCCATGCCCGTGTTCCGGGTATACCGCAGCCGCAGCACCCCGGGAATCAGCGTCAGCCCGCCCCGGGGCAGCCGCTCCGCCAGGATCTTGGCCGCCCGGTCCAGCAGGAAGGCCGCCCCGGCGATCCAAAGCTTCTTTTTCATGCCGGCTCCTTTTCCAGCTTCTCCGTCAGCTTCCGGATCACCCGGAGCAGATCCGACAGCAGCTCCCGGTCCCCGGCCGCGGATTTCAGCACCACGGAGGGCTTTCCGGTCCGGCTGCCGGCGAAGGTCAGCCGCCGGTCGGTTTCCGTCAGCGCCTGGAAGAGCCGGACCGGATCGGGAATATATCTTTCGTCCAGCCGAAGGGAGGCGCCCTCCTTCGTCCGCGTGACCTGGCTGATCCCCAGCTTATTGCACAGCGCCCGCAGCTGGCTCACGTCCAGCAGGGTTTCCACCACCGCCGGCACGTCCCCGTAGCGGTCGATCATCTCGTCCACCACCTCGGCGCGGTCCGCGTCGGTTACGATGGAGGCGATGCGCTTGTACATCTCCATTCGCTGCTTTTCATCGGCCACATAGTCCCCGGGCAGATACGCGTCCACCCGGAGGTCGACCCGGGTTTCCATCTCCCGCAGCGGCGCTCCGCCGCCCACCTCCCGCAGGGTCTCCTCGATCAGCTTGCAGTACATGTCGTAGCCCACCGTGGCCAGATGCCCGTGCTGCTCCGGACCCAGGATGTTTCCGGCCCCCCGGATTTCCAGATCCCGCATGGCGATGCGGAAGCCCGCGCCGAACTCGGTAAACTCCCGGATGGCCTCCAGCCGCTGCCGGGCGGTTTCGCTGAGAATGTGGTCCGTCCGGACGGTAAAATAGGCGTAGGCCTGCCGGCTGCTGCGGCCGACCCGGCCCCGCAGCTGATACAGCTGGCTCAGGCCGAAGCGTTCCGCGTCAAAGACGATCAGCGTATTGGCGCTGGGCACGTCCAGCCCGCTTTCGATGATCGTCGTGCACAGGAGCACGTCGTAGCTGCCGGCGTAAAAGTCCATCATCACGTCCTCCAGGGCGTGCTCCCGCATCTGCCCGTGGGCCACCCCGATCCGGGCCTCCGGCACCAGGGTCCGCAGCCGGTTATAGAAGCTTTCGATAGACTTGACCCGGTTGTAGAGGAAATACACCTGCCCGCCCCGGCCCAGCTCCCGCAGGATCGCGTCCCGGATGACCGCGTCGGAGTATTCGATGACCATCGTCTGCACCGGCACCCGCTCCTCCGGCGGGGTTTCCAGCACGCTCATGTCCCGGATGCCGCTCATGCTCATGTGGAGCGTCCGGGGAATGGGGGTGGCGCTGAGGGTCAGCACGTCCACCTGCCGCTTCAGATTCTTGATGGCCTCCTTGTGGGCGACGCCGAAGCGCTGCTCCTCGTCGACGATCAGCAGCCCCAGATCCTTGAATTTCACATCCTTGGCCAGCAGCCGGTGGGTGCCGATGATGATGTCGATCTTCCCCGCCGCCAGATCCGAAAGCACCTGCTTTTGCTCCTTCGCCGTGCGGAAGCGGCTGAGGAAATCGATCCGGGCGCCGGTATTGTGGAAGCGCTTGACGATGGTATTGTAATGCTGCTGCACCAGGATCGTCGTCGGCGCCAGCAGCGCCACCTGCTTGTTGTCGTTGAGCGCCTTGAAGGCCGCCCGCAGGCTGACCTCGGTTTTCCCGTAGCCCACGTCGCCGCACAGCAGCCGGTCCATGTTCCGGTCGCTCTCCATGTCGGCCGTGATTTCCCGGACGCTTTCCTTCTGGTCGGGGGTCAGCTCCCAGGGAAACTCGTCCTCGAATTCCCGCTGCCAGGGGCTTTCCGGGCTGAAGGCGAAGCCGGTTCGCTGGCTCCGCTCGGCATAGAGCTTTTTCAGATCAAAGGCCAGGGTTTTCAGCCCCTCCCGGACTTTCCCCTTCTGGCGGGCCCATTCCCCGCCCCCCAGGGAGTTCAGCTTCGGGGGCTGGTTCGGGTTGCCGATATAGCGCTGCACCCGCTCCAGCTGTTCCACGGGGACATAGAGCTTGTCGCTGCCGTTGTAGCGGATCAGCAGATAGTCCCGCCAGGTGCCCTCGCTCTGGAGCCGGGTGATTCCCTGATAGATGCCGACGCCGTGATCCTCGTGGACCACATAATCCCCCACCTTCAGATCCGTGAAGGTGGAGATCCGCTCGCCGGCGCTCTTCCGGCTCTTGCTTTTCCGGTATCCCTCGCCCCAGATGTCCGCGTCGCTGATCAGGGCGAAGTGTTCCTCCGGCATCAGGATGCCCCGGCTCAGGGTCATGGGCAGCACCGCCGCCCGGCCCTCCGGCAGGGAATCGCCTTCCTTTTCCAGATAAACCGCCGGCTCCTCCAGCTCCGCCAGGTTGTCCCGCAGCCGCCGGCCCCTGGCCTCGCCCCCGCTGAGCAGAAGCACCCGCCAGCCCTTGGCGCGCCATTCGGCCAGGTCGTTTTTCAGCGCCCGGATCTGGCTCTGGTATCCGGCGGGGCTCGTTGCCTTCAGATCAAGGGTATCCGCCGGCTTCAGTCCGCCCAGCCCCAGCAGCACCCCGGTCATGGCCGCCGTGGGAAAGGCTTCCAGCGTCTTCATCACCCGGTCCCAGGGCGCCAGCAGGCTTTCCTGCTCCGGCACCGCCTCCCCCCGGGCGACCGCGCTGGTCAGGTCCTCCAGGAATCCCTTCAGCCGCTCCTCCGCCCGGGTCCGGATCCGGTCCGGCTCCCAGAGGATGACCAGATCCGGCCGGAACCAGTCGGTCAGGCCCGCCGTCCGATCCGTCAGCACGCTGATCCAGCCGCGCATCCGCCGGAAGGGCACGCCCCCCGCCAGGGTGTCCGCGTCGGCCAGCAGCCGGTCCCGCCGCCGGTCCATTTCCGTCCTTTCCCTTTCCTTCCAGGCCGCCTCCCTCGCCTTGGGCGCCAGGGCGGCGTCGAAATAGGCCGCGTCGTCCTCCTCGTCCTCCGGCAGGGGCGGCAGCCCCTCCATCAGAAGGGATGCGCCCGTAGATCCGGATCGGTTCCTGATCGCCGCCCGCATCCGCTCCGCCGCGTCCGCGGCTTCCTCCGGGGACAGCAGCGCCTCGCAGGCCGGGGTAATCCGGATTTCGGATACCCGGTCCTGGCTCCGCTGGCTGATGCAGTCGAAGGTGCGGAGGGAATCCACCTCGTCGTCGAAGAACTCGACCCGGATCCCGTCCTTGCCCGCCGGGGGATACACGTCCAGAATGGCCCCCCGCAGGGCGAACTGGCCCTTGCCCTCCACCATGCCGACCCGCTCGTACCCCATCCGGGTCAGCCGGTCCGTCAGTTCTCCCAGGGGCGCGCGGTCTCCCGGCCGCAGGGTCAGGCTCGCCCGGATAAAATGCTCCGGCGGGCCCATGCGCTGGATCAGGGCCTCGGCGCTGGCGCAGAGGATCCGCTCCCCGCCCCCGCAGACGGCCGAAAGCGCCTCCAGCCGGCGCCAGCTGCTTTCCAGGCTGCCCGCCGCCCGGGTCAGGTCAATTTCCCCGCCCGGCAGGAAGGGGCAGTCCTTTCCCGTCATCTGGCGGACGTCGTCCGCCAGGCGGGAGGCTTTCAGATCGTGCTCCGCGATCAGCAGCACCCGCCGGCCGCTCTCCGCGGACTTCGCCGCCGCGGCCGCCGCCAGCGCCTGATTGGCGCCGGACACAACAACAGGCGCCCCCGGCCGTGCCGAAAGCGCTTTTTCCCATCCCGGGAGGGGGATCATATCCAGTAATCTCATTTTCCTCTTCTTGTTTCCGCCTGTTCCCTCCGGCCCGGTCCGCCATCATCCGCCGGGCGCTCCCCGGCGATTCCGGGCAGCGGCCGGAGGTCCGCGGCTCCCTGACGGTTCCCGCTTCGGAGCTCAGGCCCCGTCCGTCTCTTTTTTCACGGCTTCCGCCTTCGGCGGCCGGTTGCCCATCTGCATGGCGTGGTCGATGCCGTTTTCCACCCAGTCCGCCGCGCAGGCGGCCCCCAGCTCGAAGGCCGCGTCCATCGCCGGCTGCTCCTCCGGGGCGCACCGGCCCAGCACCCAGCTGACCAGGTCGCCCCCCGCCGGCCGGTCGCCCGTTCCGATCCGGACCCGGGGGAACTCGCTGTGGCCCAGCTGCCCGACGATGCTCCGCATGCCGTTATGGGTGCCCGGCCCGCCGTTTCGTCTCACCCGCACCTTGCCCGGGGGCAGGTCGATATCGTCATAGAGTACCAGCAGCCGCTCCGGCGGGCAGTGGTACCACCGCATCATTTCCGCCACGCATTCCCCGCTGGCGTTCATATAGGTCTGGGGCTGGCAGAGGACGATCTTCTTGTCCCCCCGGGTGATTTCCGCGGCCAGGCCCTTCGCCCGCCTTTTCCAGGAGGTCACCCCGTAATGCTCCGCCACCCGCTCCAGGGTGTCAAACCCCGCGTTATGCCGGGTATGGGCGTATTCCGCCCCGGGATTGCCCAGCCCGACGATCAGAAATACTTCCTTTTCCATTTCCGCTCTTTCTCACCTGAAGGCGTCTCCGGCGCGGGCGGCGCGATCACCGTTCTCCGGCGGCGGAGACGCCCCTCAGTTCTTCATGGCGATCTGCCAGCTGCTCACGCCCAGAATCGCGCAGCATCCGGCCTCCAGCAGGTAAGCCGCCGCCACGGACAGATCCGCGCTCTTGTCCACCGCGAATTCCAGCCAGACCATGCCCCCGGCGGCCAGCAGGAACAGGACGCTCCAGAGGATGATCCGGCCCTGGCTCATCCGCTCCGCCTCCGGCTTTTTGGCCCAGCGCAGAATGCCGAAGACGATCAGCCCCAGCAGCACCACCGCCGCCGTTACCTGGCTGACCCGCACAAACAGCCACCGCAGGAAGTTGTCCCGCCGCAGGCTCTCCAGCAGAATCTGGGTGGCGCTGTAGAGGATCAGGAACATCCGGGCCCGGTAACCCTCATGATATTTCTGTCCCTCCGTCAGAAGGATCACGAAGATGATCAGCCCGACGATCCCCTCCAGCAGGAACACCGCGTATTTCCATTCCTGCCATTCGTTGACCACCGCGATCGGGAAAAACCACAGGCTTTCCGGGGTCACGTCCGGGCCGATGCCCTCCCCGATGGAGAATTCGCCGAACCGGCTCAGGGCGATGCCCAGCGCCGCCGGCGCCGCCAGGGCGTCCAGCAGGTTCCGGGTCTTTTCGCCGCTGATCTTCCCCGCGATCAGGGCCGCCAGGGCCACGCCGCCCACCGTGCCCCAGAACGCGGCGCCCTTGGCCGCGCCCCACATCCGCAGCTCCTCGTCGTTCGTGCGGAAAAAGTGGTCGAAGCCGATTTCCTCAAAAAGGCTGAAGCGGGCCAGCACGTAAAACGCCCGCGCCCCCAGCAGCCCCAGCGGAATTCCCAGCGCCACCGTCAGGAGAATCGACAGGGGCTTCAGCTTCCGGGCCTGGAAGCAGAACACGCCCAGCGCCCCCACGGCCCCCGCCAGAATAAACAGGGCGTAAGGGCTGACCTGCCGCCCGAAAAAGTCAATCAGAATGGGATTTTCCATCATTATCCTTCCTTCGTTCTACTTTCCGGAGTCCGGGCCCTGCCATCCGCAAACGCCGGGAGATCTTCTCTCCCGCGCCGGGCCGCAGCCGCGCCACTCCTCGCATCGCATCCGCAGGCCTGGCCTTCTCTCCCGCGCCGGGCCCCGGGCTCGCGGCTGTCAGGGCTTCGCCAGATAGCGCAGCTCCACGCATCCTTCTTCCTCGTTCATCAGCCCCAGGTCGAATTTCGTGTCCCGCTGCACCGCCTCCACCACGCCCGCGGCTTCCGCCCCGGTCACGAATTTCGGCTGGAAATCGTTGGGATCCCCGACCTTCGTCGCCGAGGAGGAAATGTAGGCCGGATAGAAGCGGGCCTGCTGGCCCAGGTACTGCCCGTCGGCGGAGAATTCCATGTCCACCTGAACCACCATGCTTTCCAGGCCCCGGATCTTCGGGTTTTTCGTCTGTCCCCGGATCTCCATGTTCCCCCCGAAGCAGAAATTGCCCAGGGAATAGAACACATAGCGGTTGTTGATGATATCGATTCCCTGCAGCACGTGGGGATGATGCATGATGACCAGATCCGCGCCCCAGTCCTGAACGGCCATCTTCGCGTAGGTCTCCTGATCCCGGTCGCGCCGGTGGGGGGAGTATTCCTGGCCGGAATGGAAACAGACCACAACGGCTCCCACGCCCTCCTCCGCCCGGAGCCGGGCGATGGTCGACTGGACGAATTCCTTGTTTTCCTTCGTCACGAATTTATTGCTCAGGGCGAAGAAGGCGATTTTCGCTCCGTCCTTTTCAAAAACGAAGTAATCCTTCATGCCGCAAAAGAGGATCCCGTTGGCGGAAAGGGCCGCCTTGGTGCTGCTGTAGCCCTGCTTGCCGAAGTCGTAAATATGGTTGTTGGAAATGGCGCAGGCCTCGATGCCGCTCTGGGTCAGGATCTTCGCGTAATCCACCGGCCCCCGGAAGCGGAAGGTCTTGGTTTTGTCCTCCTGGAACTCGCTGTCGCTGAGCACCCCCTCCAGATTGACCACCGTCAGATCGTCGGAGCTAAACATGTCCCGCATGTTCCGGAAGAACCATCCGTACCCCTCCCGCTCGGCGTAGCCGTTGAAGGAGTCCTTCTTGTTCTTGTTCATCTCCTCGCTGCCCAATGTCACGTCCCCGGTAAAGGTAAGGCGCACCGTGGCCGCGGCCGGCGGCCGGGGCGTGGGCACGGGCGTGGGCGTGGGAGGAAGCGTCGGGGTCGGCACGGGCGTCGGCGTCGGGGTGGGTTTGGGGGTTTTCGTCGGCTTCGGGGTCTTGGTCGGCTTCGGCGTTTTCGTCGGGGTCGGCGTCTCCCGAAGGTCAAAAACCGGCGCCTGGGTTTTCAGAATCTCCGAAAGGGGACGGGCGGAAACCGTGCTCCGCGTCCCCGCCTCCGCGGGGGTGGCCGTGGCCGCCGCCGTCTCCACGGCCGGCGTCATCGCGGGCG
>CAMOGC010000073.1 GCA_946613955.1 uncultured Clostridia bacterium | reverse complement strand
GACCCAGTAGAGCAGGCCGAAGACGATGAAGATGGACACCATGCCGGCGCCGAGGTTGACGATCAGGGGATTTTTGGAGTTGGACACGATATCCTTGATGGCCACCGACAGAAGGATCACGATCAGCACATCCGGCAGGGAATAGATAATGTCCACGATCCGCATCATGATCATGTCCACCTTCCCGCCGAAATAGCCGGAGATGGACCCGTATATAATCCCGATCACGACGACGATCAGGGCGGAGAAGATCCCGACCACCAGGGAAATCCGCGTTCCGTAGATCACGCGGATGGCGTAGTCCCGGCCCAGGGCGTCGGTTCCCATGATATGGGGGAAGACGCTCTGGCCCTTGGCGATCTTCGCCTGCTCCTTGGCGCTGTACTGGAAGGGCCCCAGGTTCTGGGCCGTCACATCCTGGCGCTTGTAGTTATAGGGGTAGAACTCGGGCACGATAAAGGCGACCAGGGCCACCAGCACGATCACGCACAGGGAGATCATGGCGATCCTGTTTTTCCGAAGGCGGCGCATGGCATCCTTCATGAAGGAAACGGATTCCTTCATCGTCACGTGCTGGGCCTTCTCCTCGTCCGTGGCCGGCTCGAAAAGCTCGGGCCGGATCTGGAGGCTCAGGAGGTTTTTAAATCCCGGGCCCTTCGGCGGCGTACCGCCTTCCTTTTTCAGGTTCACGGGGTCTTGCATCTTTTCAGCCATCTTTCTTTCATCCTCGTCCCGCGGCGAACCGCCCGAAGGGGCGCCGCGTATTTTCAAAGCCGGTTTTTGCTCAGGCGAGCTCGATCCGGGGATCCACGACCTTATACAGAATATCGCTCAGGAAATTCATCAGGATAATCATGGTGGCCAGGAAAATGGTCACGCCCATGATCATCATATAGTCCGTCCGGAGCATGCTGTTGGTAAACAGGCGGCCGAGGCCGGGAACGGAAAAGATGTTTTCCACCACCATGGAGCCCGTCAGGATGTAGGCCATCATGGGGCCGGCATAGGTAATGACCGGGGTCAGGGTGTTTTTCAGCGCGTGCTTGAAAATCACCTTCCGGTTGCTGACGCCCTTGGCCCGGGCGGTCCGGATATAGTCCTGGCCCAGCACGTCCAGCATGGAGGAGCGCTGCAGGCGGGTCACATACGCCATGGGATAGAGCATCAGGGAGATGACGGGCAGCACCAGGCCGCCCGGCTGATTGCCCAGGGAGGGCAGCCAGTTGAGCTGCAGGGCGAAGACCAGCAGCAGGATCGTTCCCATGACGAAGGAGGGCATGGCGACCAGCGCCGTCGTGACCACCTGGATGACCTTGTCGACGAATCTTCCCCGGTTCAGGGCCGCGATGGAACCCAGCACGACGCCGAAAATCAAGGCCAGGATGCCGGCCGTAAACCCGATGCGGGCGCTGTAGGAAAAGCCGCCGGCGATCAGCTCCATGACCGTGTTCCCGACCCAGCCGGTGGAGAGACCGAAATCCCCATGCAGGATGTTTTTCAGGTAGTTCACAAACTGAATGTGGACCGGTTTATCGAAGCCATACTTGGCCTCCAGGGCGGCGATGACCGCGTCGCTCTTGGCTTTTTCGGAGCTGAAGGGGCTGGCCGGAATCGCGTGCATGACGAAAAAGGTAATGGCGATGACGAGAAAAATCGTCAGCAGCGCCATCAAAAAGCGCTTCACCAGATAGCTCAGAAATTTTGCGTTCATGGAGCTCCCTCCCGGGTAAATGATAGCAAATTATGCTACCATAGAATCAGCGAGAATCGCAAGCAAACAGCCGGAAAAAACAAAAAAAGGACAAAAGCCCCTCGAGGAGGGGCTGCCCTTTGGCCGCGGCGGGACGCTTCGCGGGAGGCAGGGGAACGCTGAGACGGTGCCTGGGCCCAGGTCGGACGGGGATGTTTCGCGGGCGGGGGACGCTTTTCCGGCGAGGAGGTTTGGAAAAACGCTTGCCCCGCCCGCGCCCGGCTCAGTTATCCGCGAGGTTGTAGCCGTTTTTCATCTTCTCGCTGGCGGTCCGCAGCACCTTGTTCAGGGTCGAAACGGTCTCCTCCCGGGCCATGGCGGCCAGCTTTTCGTTGGCCTCCTCCGCCAGGGAAATATCCCCGGTGGATCTGATCTTTTCATCGTATTCCCGGATCAGCCGCCGGCCCCCGGTCATGACCGCCGTCTCGTAGCGGTCGATCTGCTGAACGGTCAGCGGGTAGCAGGCATCCGCCAGGGCGCCGATGAGCCGGCTGGCCCAGTAATAATTCTCCGTGGAGGCGTCCAGGGTCACCCGGCTCAGATAGGCCGGCATTTTGGAAACATTTGTATACAGAGGAAGCGCGGCGCCGAAGGTGGTGGAGCCGAAAATGATCCACTCCACGCCCCGGACCGCCTCGGGGGCGTAGGGCCGGATCTGGCAGATGCTGGTCACCCCGGTGCGGTTGATGCCGATGGAGCGATACATGCCCCGGCGGCCGGTGTCCCGGCTGATATAGGGATCGAAGGGCGTTCCCTGATAGTGGGAGGAAAGCATGTATTTCACGTCCTCCGCCGTCACCTTCCGGTCGGGCCGGAGGCACCAGGGGATGTTGTCGCTCTCGGGGGTAAACTCCGCGTCCGGCCCGTCCCAGCGGTGGCTTTCCGGGGTCAGATACCGCCCCATGAACCAGGCCCGGGGGGTGTTGTATACATGATCCATATCCCGCCGGCTGCCGAAAACCTTCCGGGGATTGAACCGCCCGTCCTGATTCAGATCCAGGAAATTGTCCCGGATAAACGCCCGCAGATCCGGGGAGCAGAGGTGGGCTTCCTGTTTTCCGAAGGCGTCCTCCAGATCGAAGGCGTCCATGCCGAACTGGTTGGGATGGATGACGACCCCGTCCTCCGGAATCCGCCGGGCCATCCAGTGGTGCCCGCCGATGGTTTCCAGCCACCAGACCTCGCGCTCGTCATTGAAGGCGATGCCGTTGGACTCGTAGGTTCCGTATTTTTCCAGCAGCGCGCCCAGGCGCAGGACGCCCTCCCGGGCGGAGCGGATATAGGGCAGCACCAGCACCACGATATCCTCTTCCCCGATGCCGCCGGGAACGTCCTTTTCCTTCCGGCCCTTCGCCTTTTTGTATTCCACCAGGGGATCCGCCGCCAGCACCCGGGGGTTGGAGGTAATGGTCTCCGTCGCCGTCATGCCCACGTTGGCCTCGTTGATGCCCGTCGCGGCCCAGACGCCCTCGGCCGGATCCACGCTGGGGCAGGCCGTATAGCGCAGGGGATTTTCGGGCAGGGGGATTTCCAGATGGGCGATTTTGCTTTTATACTTCCTCGGCTGATCCTTGGGGTTGACCACGATCAGCTTCTTTACGTCAAAATGGCCGTCGTCCGTCCGGGCGATCATGGTGGATCCGTCATGGCTGGCCTTCCGTCCGACCAGCACGGTTGTGCAGGGCATATGCGTTTCCTCCGCTTTCTAGAATTCTTAACCGGGCCGCTCTCCGCCCGGAAAACCCGGCCGGGCTCCAGCCCAGTGTCCCGGAAGAATTCGATACGGGAACGGGGCTTTCCTGCCTTCACATTGAGAAAGAGGCGCGGCGCCGCCTTCCCGCGTGAACCCGGAAGCCGGGCGGAGTGGCTTTCCTGGCCGCTGGCCTTCCGCCAGGGCCGGGGGAGAAAAACCCGGGGCGGGGTGTTTTTTCTTTCGGAAGGGTTTGACCAACAGCGGCATTTTGGTGTATGATTTTCACAGGTGGGGTGAGCGTCGTCTCCCCCGAAGCAAGACCGATTCCGCAATTGAAAGGAAGGGTGCAGATGCTGAACTGGCTGATTAAAATTGTGCTGTGGACGGCGGCCGGCTATCTGGGCAGCCGGATCATGAAGGACGGGACGCCTAACGGCTTTCTGGGGAACATGATTCTGGGCTGGATCGGCGGCCTGATCGGCAACGGCATTTTCAATCTGATCGGGGTGGGCCATGAAAACAGGGTGCTCGAAATTCTGGCCTCCGTCGTCGGCGCCTGCCTGGTGATCTGGATTGTCCGCAAGTTTAACCTGGGCCGGTGGTTTGACAAAAAACAGTGACGTCGGGGCGGTTCTTTTCTCCGCTTGGGGAGAAGAACCGTCTTTTTCGCTCCGGAGACGGCGCGGCCGGAAAAACGCGGAGGCGCCAGGCGGGCGGCCGCGGCGAGGAGGACCGAAACCATGAAAAAGAGAGCCCTGCAATGGGTACTGCTTCTGGCGGGGGCGACCCTGTCCGCCCTGACCATCGTCAGCTTTGTCCGGACGGCGGGGCTTTTTCCCGGCGGGTTTTCCGGCATTTCCCTGCTGCTGCAGGAATTATGCACCCGCTTTCTCGGGTTCACGCCGCCCTATACGGTGTTCCTGCTGGGGCTGAACCTGGTGGCCGCGGCGCTCTCCTTCCGCTTCGTCGGAAAGCGCTTCGCGATCCTGTCCCTGGTGGTCGTCGCCATCTCCGGCCTGCTGGCGGACGTGCTGCCGACGATGAAGCTGGCGGAGGATCCGCTGCTTAACTGCGTGTTCGGCGGCGTGGTCAACGGCGCCGCCATTACCCTGTGCCTCTTCGCCGGCGCCAGCCAGGGAGGGACGGACTTTATCAGCGTCTACCTTTCCGAAAAGAAGGGAAAGGACGCCTTCCCGATCATCCTGGCCGGCAACGTGGTCATGCTGTCGGTGGTCGGCGCGATTTTCGGATGGGAAAGAGCGCTGTATTCCATGATCTTCCAGTATGTGACCACCCAGGTGCTCCATACCCTGTATCTGCGCTATCAGCATCGGACGCTCTGGATCGTGACGGATCACCCGGAGGAGGTCTACGGCATCATCCGGGACAAAACGCATCACGGGGCGACGCTTTTCCAGGGGGAGGGCCTGTATCGGGGGGAGCCTCGGTCCATGATCTATACCGTGGTTTCGGCGGACGAGGTGCGCAACGTGGTGCGGGAAACGCTGAAGGTGGATACCCACGCCTTTATCAACACCCAGCGGACGGATTCCCTGACGGGGCGCTTTTACCGAAAACCCCAGGAATAACCAGGAATAAAAGGGAAAGGAAGAACGGGACCGGGATTTGCGGGGGGCGACCGGGACCGTTCTTTTTTTGCTTCCCGGTTCTGTTTTACAGAAACCCCGGGCTATGCTATACTTTGTCCGCGGGCCGGAAGCGAGTGCGGCCCGGGGGAAAGAAGAAAGAAACGCGATGGAGAAAATGATGACTTTACGGGAGCTGAAGGCGGGGGAAACCGCGAGAATCGAAAAGGTCGGGGGAGAAGGGGCGCTGCGCCAGCATTTTCTGGATATGGGGGTGATTCCCGGGGCGGAGGTAACCCTGGTAAAGCTGGCCCCGCTGGGGGATCCCATGGAGCTGCGCATTCACGGATATGAGCTGACGCTGCGCCTGTCGGAGGCGGAAAAGATCGAAGCGACGCCGGTGGAGCGAAAAGCCGCGCTGCCGGAGAAGGCGCGGGAGCGGAAAAAGACGGAGCACCCGGCCCTGGGCGAGCCCGGGGTGCACCATGTTCCGGGCGAAACCGAGCCCCTGCCGGACAGCCATACCCTGACCTTCGCCCTGGTAGGCAACCAGAACAGCGGCAAAACCACGCTTT
Source organism: uncultured Clostridia bacterium (assembly GCA_946613955.1). The sequence goes on along the minus strand of CAMOGC010000073.1, from coordinate 2,396 downwards.
TCAACCAGCTGACCGGCGCGAAGCAGCACGTGGGCAATTTCCCGGGGGTGACCGTCGACCGGAAGGACGGCGTGATCCGGGGCCACAAGCGCACGCGGATCACGGATCTGCCCGGCATCTATTCCATGTCCCCCTATTCCGGGGAGGAGATCGTCTCCCGTAACTTTGTGCTCAAGAACCGGCCGGACGCGGTCATCAACATCGTCGACGTGACCAATATCGAGCGGAACCTGTATCTGACGATGCAGCTGATCGAGATGGACCGGCCCATGGTCGTGGCGCTGAACATGATGGACGAGCTGACGGGCAACGGCGGCGGCATCGACGTCAACGCCATGGAAGAGGCGCTGGGGGTGCCGGTGGTGCCCATTTCCGCCGCGCGAAACGAGGGCGTCGACGAGCTGGTGACCCATGCGCTGCATATCGCCAAATATCAGGAAAAGCCGGTCCGCCAGGACTTCTGTTCCCAGCAGGAGCACGGCGGGGCGGTGCATCGCTGCCTGCACGCGGTTCAGAATCTGATCGAGGATCACGCGGAGAAGGCGGGGCTGCCCCTGCGCTTCGCCGCCAGCAAGGCCATCGAGGGGGACCGGCTGGTGCTCGAGCAGCTGCAGCTGGATCCCAACGAGCTGGAAACCCTGGAGCATATCACCCTGCAGATGGAGGCGGAACGGGGGCTGGACCGGAGCGCTGCCATCGCGGACATGCGCTTCTCCTTTATTGAAAGGGTCTGTGAGGCCAGCGTCACCAAACCCCGGGAAAGCCGGGAACGCGTCCGCTCCCAGAAGATCGACCGGATACTGACCGGAAAATGGACGGCGCTGCCGATTTTCCTGCTCATCATGTGGACGATCTTTTTCCTGACCTTCGACGTGGTGGGGGCGTGGCTGCAGGGCCTGCTGGAGGAAGGAATCGGCGTCCTGACCGGATGGACGGACGCGGCACTGACCCGGGGCGGGGTCAACCCCGTGATCCACAGCCTGATCATCGACGGGATCTTCGAGGGCGTGGGCAGCGTGCTGAGCTTCCTGCCCATCGTGGTGGTCATGTTCTTTTTCCTGTCCCTGCTGGAGGACAGCGGATATATCGCCCGGGTGGCGTTTGTGATGGACCGGTCGCTGCGCAGAGTCGGCCTTTCCGGGCGGAGCATCGTGCCGCTGCTGATCGGATTCGGCTGCTCCGTGCCGGCGGTTATGGCGACCCGGACCCTGCCCAGCGAGCGGGACCGGAAGATGACCATCCTGCTGACCCCCTTCATGAGCTGCACGGCCAAGCTGCCGATCTACGCCTTCTTCATCGACGCCTTTTTCCCGAAGCACCCCTGGATCATTACGGGAGGACTGTATACGCTGGGCGTCGTGGTGGGCATATTGGTGGCGCTGCTGTATAAGCGGACCCTGTTCAAGGGGGAGGCGGTTCCCTTCGTGATGGAATTGCCGAATTACCGGATGCCCAGCCTCCGCTCGACGCTGCAGCTGATGTGGGAAAAATCCCGGGATTTTCTGCAGAAGGCCTTCTCCGTGATTCTGATCGCGACGGTCGTCGTCTGGTTCCTGCAGCGCTTCGACCTTCGGCTGAACATGGTCGAGGATTCCGCCGACAGCATCATGGCGGCGGTGGCCGGCGTGCTGGTGCCCCTCTTCCGGCCCCTGGGGCTGGGAGACTGGCGGATCGTGACCTCCCTGATTTCCGGCTTTATGGCCAAGGAAAGCGTCGTGGCCACCCTGGGCATGCTCTTCCAGGCCCAGGGCGGCGTGGCGGCGGCCATGACCTCCGCCGCGGCGGGCACCCTGCTGGTCTTCAGCCTCCTGTATACCCCCTGCGTGGCGGCGGTTTCCTCCGTTAACAGGGAGCTGGGCAAATCCTGGGCCATAGGCGTCGTGGTGTGGCAATGCGTGGTCGCCTGGGTGGCGGCGATGCTGTTCCGGCTGCTGACGATGGTGATCTGACCGGGAGAAACCGGCGAAGGAGAATGAGCCTATGAACGCGTTGGATATTGTGCTGACGATCCTGATCGCCGCGCTGCTCTTTGGCGCGGCGAGGATGGCGAGAGGCCGCAAAGGGGGCTGCCACGGGTCGGGATCGGGATGCTGTGGAGACTGCGCCTCCTGCGCCTCCTGCGAGGCCTGCGGACGGAAGGGCGCGAACAAAAAAGAAGAATAAGGGGGAGCCGCCCGGGCTCTGCCGCGGAGGCCGTCTGCGTTCCCGCGGGCAGCGACGGACGCGGAGATCCGTCCCGGGATCATGGAGCGGGACGGGGAATCATTCAAAGGGACAGGAAAGAGAGAAGAAGGAACATGAAGGTATTATTGCTCAACGGCAGCCCCCACGCGGGCGGCCGGGCGGAGCGCTCTTCCGGAATACGGATCGGGCCGTAAAGCCCGGGGCGCGGCCGG
>CAMOGC010000072.1 GCA_946613955.1 uncultured Clostridia bacterium | reverse complement strand
CCGGACCCTGCAGGGCGAGATGAGCATCCGCGGCATCGACATGGATATGGACAACGTTGGCTTTATGTAATCTGTTTTCTCTCGTCCGGGAGTGCCGGTTTCGGCACTCCCCGGACGCATGCCTGACGAAAGGAGCGCCCGGATGAACATTATTTTTCTTGGACCTCCCGGTGCCGGAAAAGGCACGCAGGCGCAGAAAATCTGCGCCGCGCTGAATATTCCCCAGATCTCCACCGGCGACATTCTGCGCCGCGCCATGAAGGAAGGCACGGAAACGGGCAAGAAGGCGAAGAGCTACATCGACGCCGGACAGCTCGTTCCGGATGAGGTGATCATCGACATCGTTCGGGATCGCCTGGCCCAGGATGACTGCGGGAAGGGGTACATTCTGGATGGGTTCCCCCGCACCGTGCCTCAGGCGGAAGCCCTGGACACCTTCGCCACCATCGACTGCGTCATCGACCTGGATGTGGCGGATCAGGTGCTGGTGGATCGGCTCAGCGGCCGGCGCGTCTGCGTCAAATGCGGCGCCACCTATCATCTGAGCATGCTGGGCGGCAAGACCACCTGCGACGTGTGCGGCGAGGAGCTGATCCAGCGCAATGACGACAAGGCGGAAACCGTGCTGGCCCGCCTGGAAGTATATCACAAGCAGACGGCCCCGCTGATCGGGTATTACGAGAAGAAGGGCCTCCTGAAGAGAATCGACGGCGATCAGGGACTGGAAAATACCTTCCAGGCGATCCTGAAAACGCTGGGAGCGAAGGCATGATCAGTCTGAAAAACCCGTCCCAGATCGCGAAAATGCGCGAGGCGGGGAAGCTGCTGCGGGAAGTCGAGGATCGGGTGCGGGAGGCCATCAGGCCCGGCGTGACCACGATGGATCTGGACGTTCTGGCGGAGCAGCTGATCCGAAAGGGCGGGGCCATCCCTTCGGAAAAGGGATATGAAGGTTACCCATGCAGCATCTGCGCCAGCATCAATGACGAAGTGGTTCACGGCATCCCCAGCGACAAGCGCGTGCTTCAGGAAGGAGACATCATCTCCGTCGACTGCACGCTGGTGCTGGACGGATGGCAGGCCGACTCCGCCTTCACGGTGGGCGTCGGAAAGATCAGCCCTGAAGCCGAGAAGCTGATCCGGGTGACGGAGGAATGCTTCTGGAAGGGCGTCCGGGAATGCGTCGTCGGCAAGCGGCTGGGCGATGTGGGCCACGCCATCGAGGCGCATGCCAGGGCCAACGGCTTTTCCCCGATCCGGGACTATACGGGCCACGGAATCGGACGGGAAATGCACGAGGATCCCGCGGTTTACAACTACGGGGAACCCGGGCGGGGGCTTCGGCTCCGCAGGGGCATGACCATCGCGGTGGAGCCCATGATCTGTCAGGGAGACTGGCATATCCTGAACGACCCGGACGGATGGGGCGTCAGAACGCGGGATCATCTGCTGTGCTCCCATTATGAACACACGATTGCCATCAACGAGGAAGGTTATCCGGAAATACTGACCCTTCCCGGATTCAGCTGGGAGGGGAAGGAATGAAGGAACCGTTTTCCTTCGAACCGGGACGGGTCGTCCAGAGCATCCAGGGACGGGACAGGGGAAAGTACTTCCTGATCCTGGAAAGGCCGGAGGAACAGCATGTGCTGATCGCCGACGGGAAAACCCATCGGCTGAGCCGTCCGAAGAAAAAGAAAATCCGGCATTTACGGGCGAATCCGGTAATGCTGATTCTGAGCGAGCTGCGGCCGGAAGGCGGGCCCCTTCAGGACAGCGACCTGCGAAGGGCGCTGGAGCAGAACGGATTTGCTGAGAAACGTTCGCTGTGCAAGGAGGGCTGATCTTTTGTCCAAGAGCGACGTAATCGAAATGGAAGGCAAGGTAGTCGAAGCCCTGCCTAACGCCATGTTCCAGGTTGAGCTGCAAAACGGCCACCAGATCCTGGCGCATATCTCCGGTAAAATGCGGATGAATTTCATCCGGATCTATCCCGGAGACAAAGTAACGATTGAGCTTTCGCCCTATGATCTGACGCGTGGTCGGATTACCTGGCGCAGCAAGAACTGAGGGAGGAGCGGAAGCCCATTCCCCCGAAAGCCGGCCCGGCGCAAGCGGGCGTCCGGCAACCCAGAGTAGAGGAGGTATGAACCCATGAAAGTTCGTCCGTCTGTCAAGCCGATCTGCGAAAAATGCAAGATCATCAAGCGGAAGGGCCGCGTCATGGTCATCTGCGAGAACCCCAAGCATAAGCAGAAGCAGGGCTGACCCCCATCGGATCCCGGGCCTCAAGGGCCCGGGATTTTTGCAGTCTTTGGAAGGAATTGACCTGCGGCGCCCTGAAATTTGCCAGGAAAGCGTTTCCATGGTAAAATATTCGGGAAAAGGCGGCGAGATGTCCCGGGCCTCTGGCCGGATGCCAGGAACGAGGGGCAAAAACATCGAAACAGGGGGCGAAGGCCTTTGTACCGCAGATATTCCGATGTCAACCAGAGCACCGTCTCCCGGCCCCAGATGCGGCGGAACCGGATCAAGAACATCCTGATTCTCGTTTTGCTGGCAGCGGTCATTACCCTGGCGGTCGTCGCCAGGCCCGCGCTGGAAAGCCGAAGCGGCGCCAGGGCCCTGATGATCCAGCGGATGCAGACGGAAATCGCCGAAGCGGTTCGCCTGGCGACTTCGCTGAGCCGGAACGCGGGGGCCGATTCCGCCTCTCTCCTGGCCAGAATCCGCAGCAATATATACGCCATCCGGGTCTGCAACGACCTCAGCATCGGGCAGGAGGGGGCCGCCGGCCGGCTGATCCCCGAGGAAAGGCTGACGACGATTCAGTCCGCGATCGACAATTATCTGGGCTTTCTGACCACGGGAATGGACACCGGCGAACAGCAGACCAATCTCATGAACAACCTTCAGGAGCTGGAGCTGTTCATCAACGATCTACGGTAAAGGCGTCAGGCCGGAAGGGGTAAAGCGTGATCGACTGGGGCGAAAAACTGGAGGAAAAGATCCGGATGCTGCCGGATTCTCCCGGATGCTATCTGATGAAGAACCGGGAGGGCACCATTATCTACGTCGGAAAGGCTGTGAACCTGAAAAACCGGGTTCGCAGCTATTTTCGGGATACGGCCCATACCCCCAAGGTTGCGGCCATGATCAGCCATATCGACGATTTCGAGATTCTTCTGTGCGAGACGAATCTGGAAGCGCTGATTCTTGAATGCAACCTGATCAAGCGGCACAAGCCCTATTACAACATCCTGCTCAAGGACGACAAGCATTATCCCTATCTGAAGGTCAACCTGAAGGAGCCCTTTCCCCGGCTGGAGATTACCCGGCGGATGGAAAAGGACGGCGCCCGGTATTTCGGCCCCTATATCGGCGCCAGTGCCGTGAAACAGGTCATCGAGGCGGTTCGGGGCGTTTTCCCGCTGCGGACCTGCCGCCAGAGCCTGCCGGCCAAAACGGAGAAGCGGCCCTGCGTCAATTACGACATCCATAAATGCCTGGCTCCCTGCGCTGGAAAATGCAGCGAAGCGGAGTACGGGGCCATGATGGACGGGGTTATCCACTTTCTGGAAGGGAATTACGCGCCGGTGGTGGAGCAGCTGCGGAAGGAGATGGGCGAGGCCGCCGCGGCCATGCGATACGAGCGGGCGGCCCAGATCCGGGACAAGATCCGGGATGTGGAGGGGCTGATGGAGCGGCAGATCGCCCTCCGGACCGACGGCAGCGAGCAGGACCTCATCGCCCTGGCCCAGGACGGGCTGGACGCCATGATCCAGGTGCTCTATGTCCGGGGCGGGCGGATGATCGGAGGAGATCATTTCCTGCTGACCCGGGAGGGCGGAGAGGATCCGGGAGAGGTGATCGCCGGATTCCTGACCCAGTATTATGAGGAAGCGGCGCTGATCCCCCGGAACGTGCTGTGCCAGACGCTGCCGGAGGGAATGGCGGAGCAGATAGAGGCCTGGCTGCGGGAGAAGAAGGGAAGCGCGGTTTCCCTGAAGACCCCGCGAAGGGGCGAAAAGCACGAGCTGGTGCTGCTGGCGGTCAAAAACGCGGAGGACGCGCTGAAGAAGCGGAACGCAAGGCGTACCATCCAGGAGGAACGGACCATCGGCGCGGCGGAGAACCTGGGGAAGATCCTGGGCATGAAGGTGTATCCCCGGCGGATCGAGGGATACGATATTTCCAACACGCAGGGGGTTCAGAGCGTGGCCTCCATGGTGGTTTTCATCGACGGGGTGCCGGCGAAGAAGGAGTACCGGCGGTTCCGCGTCAAAACGGTGGAGGGGGCCAACGATTTCGCCTCCCTGAAGGAGGTGCTGGGCCGGCGGTATGCCCACGCGCTCCGGGAAAAGGAGGAGGGCGTCCCCGAAGGAAAGTTCAGCGATCTTCCGGAGCTGATCCTCATCGACGGCGGCCCCCAGCAGCTGCGCTTTGCCATGGAGGCGATCCGGGAGCTGGGCCTGACACCGCCGGCCATGTTCGGCCTGGCGGAGAAGGAGGAGGAGATCTGGCTTCCGGAGGCGGAGGAACCCATCCGGCTGGATCATCATACGCCGGAGCTGCAGCTGGTGCAGCGGGTTCGGAATGAGGCCCACCGCTTCGGCATTATTCACCATCGGGTGCTGCGGAGCAAGGCCTTCCTCCATTCAAAGCTGGAGGAGGTTCCCGGCATCGGCCCGGCCCGAAGGAAGGCCCTGCTGAAGCGGTTTGGCAGCCTGAAGGCCATCGGGGAGGCGCCGGTGGAGGAAATCGCCGGAGTCAAAGGGATGAACCGGGCGGCGGCGGAGGCGGTCAAAGATGCGCTTGCGCCGAGGACGGATTCATGAGATAATCCAGGCGAAAGGGGACGATCACCTTGGCGGAAAGCCTGTGGGTAAAAACCATCGAAAACCATCGGATCCATCGGCAGGCGACGGTTCCCTGCGAAAGGGAAAATCCCCGGGAGGCGCTGCTGGAGGCCTGCCGCGCGCTGGATCTTCCGGAGCCGGTGTGGCTGGAGAAAAATGAGCGGGAATGGCGGGAATTCGGCATGACCCGTTTCCTGCCGGACGCGTTTTTTGAGCAGGTGCCCTTTCAGCGTCTGGAGATCGAATTCATCGATCCGGACGCGCCGAAGAAGAAAAGCAGGGATTACCGCAACGAGTTCTGACGCGGGATAAGGGCCGTGGGAGGGCCGGAAAGGATACGGGATGGAAAAGAAAGTTTATGATCTGATCGACAGCTATCGGGAAGAGTTTATCCGGACGCTGCAGGAATGGGTCCGGATCCCCTCCGTCAGAGGGGAAGCCGCGGAGAAGGCGCCCTTCGGGAAGGAAGTGCGCCGGGCGCTGGACCGGGCCCTGGCGGACGCGAAGAAAATGGGCTTCGCCGTCCGGGATTTCGACGGATACGCCGGAGATGTGACCCTGGAGTGCGGCCGGCCGTGCGAGGCGAAGGACATGCTGGGCGTGCTGGGGCATCTGGATGTGGTGCCGGTGGGGGACGGATGGAAAAAGCCCCCCTTCGGCGCGGAAATCGAGGACGGGAAGATTTACGGCCGGGGAACCAATGACGACAAGGGGCCGTCCCTGGCGGCGCTCTTCGCCATGCGAGCCATTCGGGAGGCCGGGATTCCCCTGAAGAAGAGCATCCGGCTGATTCTCGGATGCGACGAGGAATGCGACTGGGGCTGCGTGGAATGGTACGCCGCCCACGCGGAGATGCCGGAGGTGGGCTTCAGCCCGGACGCCTCCTTCCCCCTGATCAATACGGAAAAGGGCATGATTCATTTCGCGCTGCGCTTCCCGGAGGAGAAAGAAGGCCTGCGGGTGCTGGAGATGAAAACCGGGGAGCGGCCCAACGTCATCGCCGGGGAAAGCAGGGCGCTGCTGGAAGGCGGGCAGGAGCTGGCCGACCGGGTGGCGGCCTACGCCGGGGAGACGGGGCTGGACTTCCGGGCGGAGGTCTGCGACCGGGGCGTATGGGTGACGGCGACGGGCATCTCCGGGCACAGCGCCTATCCGGAGGGCCGCCGCAGCGCCATCGGCATGATGCTGAAGCTGCTGAAACATCTGGGCGCCGGGGGCGGCATCGCCACGCTGGCGGACGCCGTGGGCATGGAGCATGACGGGAAGAGCCTGGGATGCGCCTGCGAAGACGCGGTATCCGGGCCCCTGACGAATAATGTGGGCATTCTGCGGCTGGAAAACGGGGAATGGTACGCGACGATGGACTTCCGCTGCCCCGTCGGGGCGGATCAGGACAGGCTGATCCGGGAAGCCGGGGCGCATCTGCCCGGCATCCGGATGGAAATCGTGACCCGGAAGGCCCCGCATCATGTGCCGGCGGACAGCGAGCTGGTTACGGAGCTGCTGGCCGCCTACGAGGAGGAATCCGGGCTGAAGGGGGAGGCCCTGTCCACCGGCGGCGGCACCTATGCCAAGGTGCTCAGGCAGGGGGTGGCCTTCGGCGCCCTCTTCCCGGACGAGGAGGAGCTGGCCCATCTGGCCAACGAATACGAATCCATCGACAGCCTGATGAAGAGCATGAGAATATACGCCAACGCCATGATCCGGCTGGCGGCGGAATAAGAGGAGTTCATTATGATCACAGTCAGCAACGTATCCCTGACCTTCGGCGGCCAGAAGCTGTTTTCCGGGGCGGATCTGAAGTTCCTGCCGGGAAACTGCTACGGCATTATCGGGGCCAACGGCGCCGGAAAATCCACCTTTCTGAAGATCCTCAGCGGCGAGCTGGAACCCACGACCGGAACGGTCACCATTCCGCCGAACCAGCGGCTGAGCACCCTGAAGCAGGATCAGTTCATGTATGACGCCTATCCCGTTCTGGATACGGTCATCATGGGGAACCAGCGCCTTTATGACATCATGAAGGAGAAGGACGCCCTCTATGCCAAGCCGGATTTCAGCGAGGCGGACGGGGAGAAGGCCGCGGAGCTGGAGGGCGAGTTCGCCGAGATGGACGGGTGGAACGCGGAAAGCGACGCCGCCACCCTGCTGACCGGGCTGGGCATCCCGGCGGAAAACCACATGACCCTGATGGGCGACCTGCAGGCCGGGGACAAGTTCAAGGTGCTGCTGGCCCAGGCCCTGTTCGGCCATCCGGACATCCTGCTGCTCGACGAGCCCACCAACAACCTGGACAACCGGTCCGTCGCCTGGCTGGAGGATTTCCTGATGGATTTCCCCGGGACGCTGATCGTCGTCAGCCATGACCGGTGGTTCCTGAACAATATCTGCACCCATATCGTGGATATCGACTATAACCAGGTCAAGCTCTATGTGGGCAACTATGACTTCTGGTACGAGTCCAGCAAGATCATGCAGAGCCTGATGAACGACCAGAAGAAACGCCGGGAAGACAAGATCCGGGAGCTGCAGGCCTTCATCCAGCGCTTCTCCAGCAACAAGAGCAAGGCCAAGCAGGCCACCAGCCGCCGCAAGCTCCTGGACCAGCTGACCATCGAGCAGATGCCCGCTTCCAGCCGGCGCTATCCCTACGTGGCCTTTACGCCGGACCGGGAGGCGGGGAAGGATATCCTGCAGGTTTCGGGACTTAACTATACCCAGGACGGGGTGACGCTGCTCAAGGATGTCAGCTTCCTGGTGACCCGGGGGCAGAAGATTGCCCTGGTGGGGAACGAGCAGGCGGCGACGGCCCTGTTCCGGATTCTGGCGGAGGAAATCCAGCCCGACAGCGGGACGGTGAAATGGGGCGTGACCATTTCCACCAGCTATTTCCCCAAGGATAACAGCCCCTATTTCGACGGGTGCGACCTGACGATGATGCAGTGGTTCGCCCAGTACTCTCCCGAGCAGCTGGAAACCTATATGCGGGGCTTCCTGGGACGGATGCTCTTCAGCGGAGACGATGTCTACAAGCCCGTCAGCGTCCTGAGCGGCGGCGAGCGGGTGCGCTGCATGCTGAGCCGGATGATGCTCAGCGGCGCCAACTTCCTGATGCTCGATCAGCCCACCAACCATCTGGATCTGGAATCCATCACGGCGGTCAACAACGGGCTGATCAATTTCCCCGGGAACGTTATCTTTACCAGCCAGGATCACCAGTTCATCTCCACCGTCGCGGATCGGATTCTGGAGATTCACAACGACGGCACGATTTCCGACTACCTCTGCACCTATGAGGAATACCTGGAGCGGACGAAGCAGTAAAATCCAGGCCGCGGAGAGCAGACCGGC
>CAMOGC010000071.1 GCA_946613955.1 uncultured Clostridia bacterium | reverse complement strand
TGACGGTCCTGTCCGTTCCCCGCGGTTCATCCGCGCCTTCCATGAAAAAGAGCGCTCCCCCATTCGAGAGGGAGCGTTTCTTTATTTTTTCCGGATCGCCGCCATTCTTTATCCCTTCCGGATCGCCGCCACCGCGTCCAGGATATCGTCCGCCAGCGCCCTTTTGCTCTGCAGCGGGCGCTCCCGGATTTCTTCCGCCGTGATCAGGGCGGCGATATTCGTATCCACCCCGAAGCCGGCGCCGGGCCGGGTTACGTCGTTGGCGACGATCAGATCCAGATGCTTCTTTGCCAGCTTTTCCTTCGCGTGTTCGAGAAGATGGTCCGTCTCCGCGGCAAAGCCCACCAGGGTCTGGCCGGGGCGTTTCCGCTCCCCGACGGCCTTCGCCACGTCCGGCGTTTCCTCCAGTTTCAGGATCAGCGCTTCTCCGGCCCGCTTTTTGATCTTTGTTTCCGATACCTGAACCGGCCGGAAATCCGCCGGGGCCGCGGCCTGAATCACGATGTCCTGCGCGGGAGCTTCCCGCTCCATGGCGGCCAGCAGATCCTCCGTGGATTCAATCGGAACGATCCTGATTCCCTCCGGCTCGCCGACGCTGACGCTTCCGCGGACGACGGTCACCTCCGCGCCCCGGTCCCGGGCCGCCTCCGCCAGGGCGAAGCCCATCTTCCCGCTGGAATCATTGGTCAGAAAGCGCACCGGATCCAGCCGCTCCCGGGTGGCTCCGGCGGTGATCAGCACCTTCAGGCCCGCCAGATCCTTTTTCGGAAACAGCAGCGCGCCGATGGCTTCCACGATCTCCTCCGGCTCGCTCATCCGGCCCGCGCCCTCGTCGCCGCAGGCCAGAAGGCCGTGGCCCGGCCCCACGAAGTGAACCCCGCGGGCCTTCAGGGTTTCCACGTTTTTTTGCGTCGCCGCCGCGGTCCACATGCCGGTATTCATGGCGGGAGCCACGAGCACCGGAGCTTTCGTGGCCAGCACGGTGGTGGAAAGCATATCGTCGGCAATGCCGCAGGCCATCTTGGCCAGGATGTTCGCCGTCGCGGGCGCGATGACAAAAACCTCGGCCCGCTTGGCCAGCGCCACATGCTCCACGTTCCAGTACTCCGGCGCCTGGAAGGTGTCCAGAGTGACCTGATTGGCGCTCAGGGTCTGAAAGGTCAGGGGCGCGACAAACTCAGCGGCGTTTTTGGTCATGATCACGCTGACTCTGGCTCCCAGATGACGCAAACGGGAGACCACCTCCGCGCTTTTATACGCGGCGATGCCTCCCGTTACGCCCAGCACAATTTCCTTGCCGGTCCAGTCCATCTCTTACTCCTCTTCCGAAGGGCTGTCATAGGTCAGCAGGCCCCGGTTGATCTCCTCCACCGCCACCTTCAGCGGCTTCATCCCGTCGGCGGCGATCATGGGCTGGGCGCCGTCCACCACCTCGCGGGCTCTTTTGCTGGCTTCCACAACCAGGGTGTAGCGGCTGTCGGCATGCTCCAGAAGCTCTAAAACGCTGGGATCCACAATGGACATAATGGTATTCCTCCTTGTTATTCCCCGATCTCCGGGAAGTATCGAACGGCGTTCTGCTTTTCCGCCCGGACGATGGCGGCCAGCTGATCCGACGCCAGCTCCAGATCGTCGTTCACGATCAGGTACCGGTACCGGTTCATCTGGGCAATCTCCCCCCGGGCGTTGTTCAGCCTGCGCCGGATTTCCTCCGGCTCCTCGGTATTCCTTGTATGCAGGCGGACCTCCAGGGCGGAGTAGCTGGGCGGCAGAATGAAAACGCTGACGCAGTCCGGCTCTTTGGCCATCACGGCCCGGGCGCCCTGCGGATCGATATCCAGCAGCACGTTCTGCCCCCGCTCCATCCTTTCATAGACCTCGCTTTTCAGCGTTCCGTACCGGTGCGCGTGAACCGAGGCGTGCTCCAGGAAGGCGTCCTGCTCCAGCAGTTTATCATATTCCGCGTCAGAAATAAAGTGATAATGAACGTCCTCGATCTCATTTTTCCGTTTTTCCCGGGTGGTTACGCTGACCGAGAAGCAGAAAGAGGGGTCCCGGTTCAGTAGTCTTTCCACCAGCGTTCCCTTTCCAGCCCCCGAAGGGCCGGAAATCACCAGCAGCATTCCCTTTCGGATTTCCTTCATGATTCTTTTTCCTCCTTCCGGGAATTCACCCGCCCCGCGATGGTTTCCGTCGTCAGGGGCGAGAGCACCAGGTGATCCGAATTCATCGTGATCACCGCCTTTGTCTTGTGGCCGCAGGTGGCGTCCACCACGCGGCCCCGATCCCGGGCATCCTGCACCATCCGCCGAACCGGCGCGGCCTCAGGGGAAACCACCGCCACAATCCGCTCCGCCGCGATCAGGTTGCCGTATCCGATATTGACCAGCCGCATCCCGTTCACTCCACGTTCTGTATCTGTTCCCGCAGCTTTTCGATCTCGCTCTTCAGATCCACTACATGCTGGGCGATGGCCGCGTCCGAGGCCTTTGAGCCGATGGTGTTCGCCTCCCGGTTCATTTCCTGGATCAGAAAGTCCATTTTCTTTCCGATCTCCTCCTCCGCCTCCAGATAGCGGGTCATCTGGCGGATATGGCTGTCCAGCCGGGAAAGCTCCTCATCGATGGCGCATCGGTCCGCCATCAGGGCCACCTCCTGGGCCAGCCGCTGGGGATCGACGCCTTCCGCCCCGAGTTTTTTGATTCGTCCCTCCAGCCTCGTCCGGTATTCCTCGACAACGGCGGGGGCCCTTTCCAGGATCTTTTCCCGCAGTTCCGCCGCCGCGCGAAGATGGGCGGCCAGATCCTCCCGCAGATGGGCGCCTTCCCGCTCCCGCATGGCCGTCAGCTGGTTCAGCGCCTCCGTCATCGCCGTGCCGCAGGCGCTGCGAACCGTATCCGGATCCATTTCCCGCTCCGCCGTAACCGCGACGCCCTCCATGGTCATCACATCCCGCAGGCGCAGATCGTTCTTGACGCCCGCGGCGGAAGCGATCTTTTTCGCCGCCGCGAAATAAGCCTTCGCCAGCTCCTCATCCGCCACCACTTCCCGGGAGGAGGCGTCCGTGGGAACCACGTTCAGGAAAACCTCCACATGGCCCCGTTTCAGGCGGGCGCCCACTTTTTCCCGGATCACAGGCTCCAGGAAGGCCAGATTGCGCGGCAGCCGCAGGCCGAAGTCCAAAAACCGGTGATTCACCGTCTTGACCTCGGCGGTGACCTCCCATCCGCCCTGTTCCGCCCTTCCGCTTCCGCATCCCGTCATGCTTCGCAAGCGGCATTCCTCCTTTTCGTTACATCAAAAATCTCTTTCCTGCTTCCCTGAAACGGCGTCAAACAAGCCTCCCAGAGAAAACCGATCCACCGCCAGATCGTTAACCGCCTCGAGAATGTCCCCCAAATGGTGGGCATCGGAGGAATGCAGCACCCGCTTTCCGGCGATCAGCTTTTCATTGATCTTCAGTTCCCCCCGGACCTCTACCACCGGGAAATCCACGTCGTCCGGGAAAAGCCCCAGGTTCACCAGCAGCCCGTGTCCCCGGTTGATATGGGCGGGCACCGCCGCTCCGCCGTGCTCCCGGATGATGGCCGCGCACTCCTGAAGGGACAGATCCGTCGCCCCGATCAGCAGCCGGTCTTCCACGGCGACCACCTGGTCGTCCGTGTCCATGACCAGCTGATCCCCAAAATAGTCCGGCCGGTTTTTCATCGGCGGCAGATGGCTGGAGAAGATTTCCCCCACCGCCACCGCCGTATCGACGTCCCGGAAATAGCCCAGCAGATGCACTTCTTCCTTCGTCGTAATTTCCATCCCCGGCAGGAAGATCAGCCCGTAATGATCCGCCGCTTCCTTAACATAGGGCAGGTTCCGCCCCGTGTTGTGATCGGTAACCGCGATCGCCTGCAGTCCCTTCAGATAGGCCATGCCGCAGATATTGGCCGGCGTCATGTCGTTGTCCGCGCAGGGGGACAGGCAGGAATGCATGTGCAGATCCACGAACATGGTTTTACGCCTCCCGCGGCGTCCCGGGCAGGCCGGCCTGCGCCATCAGGGCGCAGAGCTCAAAGGCGGTCTTGTCGCTCTGCAGCACGGCAATTCCCTCCTCCCTGGCTTTTTCCAGGGTGGGGCCTTCCATTTCGATGCCTTCGGGGATGATGACCGCCGCCATTTCCATCAGGCTGGCCACCGCGATGACGTTCATATGGGTCTGAACCGTGATCCAGGCCATCCCCGCCCGTCCGTGGGCCATGACCCAGCTGAGCAGGTCGCAGGTGTAGCCGCAGGTCACCTTTGTATCTTTCGCCGCCTCCGGGGTCATATCCTTCGCGCCGGTCAGCGCGATCAGTTCCTGAATCGTCAATTTCCATACCTCCTTATTCCCGCGTGGTCTTCGCGATGTCCACCATCTGCTGGGCCATGATCTTCAGCTGATCCTTCATCCTGTGAATGCATTCCATTTCCCGGGCGTCCCCCTGCACGATATCCTCCGCGAAGGTCCGGCAGGTGGGGCTGCCGCAGGATCCGCAGTCGTACCCCGGCAGCTTTTTGTAAATCTCCTCGATCCGATCCATCTTCCGCATGGCT
Source organism: uncultured Clostridia bacterium (assembly GCA_946613955.1). Next base: position 3,645 of record CAMOGC010000071.1, on the reverse strand, counting down.
TCCATCAGGTCGTCGTCCAGCTTCATGACGGAATTGGGCTGAATCCGCTCGCTGTCATACAGCTCGTATTTGGTCATCATGCCCGCGTCCACGTTGAGCTTCGCGTCCCGGATATCGACCAGGCGGCGGATCCAGTTCCGCGCCACATAGGTGTTTTCGAAATTCAGCGGCCCTCCGACGCAGCCCCCCGTGCAGGCGGCGCCCTCGAAAAACTCCAGCCCGTTCAGCCGGTTGTCCTCGATCTCCTCCAGCACCCGGATGCAGTTCTGGATGCCGTCCACCGCCATGCTGGCCTCCGGACAGACCGCGTCGCATTCCCCGCCGCTTCGGGCCCAGCCGACGCCGAAATCCGAGGATTCCTTCAGGCCCTCGTCCACCTTGGCGCCGCGGATCTTCGCCGACAGCGGGCCGTAAATCTCCATGACGGAAATGGCTCCGTTGACGGCGCTCTTTTCGTGGCCGATGGGGTTATGGATGGCGGTGACCTTGGCCGGGCAGGGCGTCAGGAAAAAGCAGCCGATCTCGCTCTCCGGCACCTGATGCTTCCGGGCAAATTCCCTCCGGGCGATTTCCGCCGCCACCTCCATCGGCTGACGCACGTCCACGATATGGTCGATCAGATCCGGAAAGCGCACCTGGATCAGCCGGACGATGGCCGGGCAGGCCGATGAGATGACCGGCCGGGGCAGATCCGGATTTTTCAGCCGCTCCCGGATCGCCCGGCTGACCACGTCCGCCCCCCGGGCGACTTCGAACACGTCGTCGAATCCCAGCTCTTTCAGCGCGCTCAGCAGCTGGGAAATATGGCTCAGGTTTTTGAACTGCCCGTAGAGGCTGGGCGCCGGCAGGGCGATTTTGTAGCGGAAATTCCGAATATCGCTCAGCGGATCCGTGACCGCCACCTTCGCGTGGTATCCGCAGACCCGGATGCATTCTCCGCAGTCGATGCACTTTTCGCCGATGATATGGGCGCTGCCGCCCCGGACGCGGATCGCCTCCGTGGGACATCGCTTCAGGCAGTTGGTACACGCGCGGCATTTTTCTTTTTCCAGCCGCACGGAATGAAATCGCGTTGTTTCCATCTCGCTGTTCCTCTTTGGGCCGTTTTCTCCGCCCGGCGGTCTTTCCCGCTTCGGGACACCGGGCCGCGTGACCCCTTTCTCCGGCCGGAAATCCGTGTTCCCTTTGATCCTTTCTCCGGCGGGAAGGCCGCGTTTTATTTCAAAGCGAAGCTCATGGTAATCTTCGTTCCGACGCCGACCTCGCTCTGTATGTCAAACTCCGTCGCGTTCCGCTTCATGTTGGGCAGCCCCATGCCGGCGCCAAAGCCCAGGGTCCGGGCTTCCTCGTTGGCTGTGGAAAAGCCCTCGGTCATGGCTTTCTCGATATCCGGAATGCCGGGGCCCACGTCCTGGGAAATCAGCGTCACCTTATCCGGCTCCAGTTGCAGGGTCAGCGTTCCTCCCAGGGAGTGGATGACCAGGTTCAGCTCGACCTCGTAGCAGGCCACCGAAACGTGCCGCAGCACCTCGGCGCTGACCCCGAGCTGCTTCAGCGTCCGCTTAATCGTCGTGGATGCTTCGCCGGCGGTTTCATACGCGCCGGCCGTTACCGGAAAAACCTTTTCCATTACGACCGCCATGTATTACCCCTCCTTCCCGCCGGCCCGTTTTTTGGATCCCGGCAGGCCATGGAGATACAGCTCGCCGCAGGCGGTATAGGTGGTCATATCCGTGCTCAGCACCGTAATCCCGACTTCCGCCGCCTCCTCCAGAATCTCGGCGCCGGGCTGCTTTCCCCGGGAAAACACGATGCAGGTAATATCCAGCATTTCGCTCGTCCGGATCACGTGGGGGTTGATCAGCCCCGTAATCAGCACCGCTCTTTCCTTCACAAAGGCCAGCACATCGCTCATCAGATCGGACCCGCAGGCGGTGTCCACCGGCTCGTCCATCCGGTCGCCCCCCAGCAGCACCCTGGCTTCCAGTATATCCCGCACTTCTCCGATGGTCATTTTTTCGGGTCCTCCTCTTCGTTGGGTTCCTTCCCGACGCACCAGCCCCGGGTTTTATTGACCGTCCGTTCAACCGCGTCCCGGCTGTTTTTCCAGCTTTCCTTTTCGTATCGGTAATCAAACTTCTTGATGAACCAGGAAATATCCTCCTGGATCCGATCCAGGTTCTTTTTCTCCATTTCGCTCAGCGCGGTTACAAAAGCGCCCAGCTCTTTTCCGCTCAGCTCCTCCGCCGCGACCTCGAGCAGCTCTCCCGTATGGGGCAGGCAAAGGCCCTTTCCCCGCAAAAACAGGTTTCTGAATTCTCCGTCGTTCCTGTATAGATGGAAAAAGGTGTGCAGATACCGGAGCATGTTTTCCCGGATCGTGTCGCACATCACGCAGCTTCCCGCCATCCCCTGAATCTCTTTCGCCTGGCGGATGACCTCTTCCTTCGCCGCCCTGGCCTTTCCGTTCAGCCGGTCCCCCAGGGTAGCGTTTTCCAGCGCGGAGCCGGTTTTGCGAAGCGCCTGCCAGTTCTTTTCCAGCCGTTCCCGGTTTTCGATCATATGGCTTTCCAGCATCAGCGCGTGCCCCAGCCGGTTGCTCATGGAATAAAGCATCCCGTGATGCTTGCGGCAGAAACCGTTTTTGTTGACCCGGATGCGGACGTCCGGTTCCATGACCGAGGCCCCCAGATACCTTTCCGCCTCTCCCAGCTCCGTCCGCCGCTCCAGGGCGCAAAGCAGGCATTCCCCGTCCCGCTTCGCCGCGTCCCAGATGGGAATCGTATCGATGTGGTATTTCAAGGCGTTTCCGCTCCTCTCCGTCTGTTTTCAGCGGTTTCTCCGCCTTCGCAGTCCATGCGCGCCGGCGGCTCCCCGGATGTTCCGCATCGGGTTTACGGATGCCTTTCCGGCACATTCCGTCATTCTTCTTCCAGCGGTTCCTCAAACCGCTCGAGCTGAACCCCGGCTTCCGCGAACAGCTCCAGCGTAAAGGGATCCGGATACCCCTCCCGGTAAACCACCCGCCGCACGCCGGAATTGATGATCATCTTGCAGCACATGGAGCAGGGCTGATGGGTGCAGTAAAGCGTGGCCCCGTCGATGGAAACCCCGAGCTTCGCCGCCTGTACGATGGCGTTTTGCTCCGCGTGCACGGCGTAGCAGGTTTCCATCCGGGTGCCGCTGGCGATGCCAAGCTTGTCCCGCAGGCATTCGCCCTTGTCCCGGCATGTTCTGATCCCCGCGGGGGCGCCATTATATCCCGTGGTCATGATCCGCTTGTCCCGGACGATGACGCACCCGATGTGCCGTCCCGCCCGAAAGCAGCTGGACCATTCCGCGATGGTATAGGTCATCTTCATAAACCGATGATCCCATTTATCCATATATGTGCCGCACCGCCTTTCCGCCGTCCGTCCCTGTCTGTATTGTTTGATTATAGAGGGTTTTTTTCTCCCCGTCAATGGGCGGCCCCGGGCGTTTTCACGACAAAAAGCCGTGGAAAGCTCCCCGGGGATTCTTTTGGCCTGATTTCTGACAACCCCCAGTGATAGTAAAACGGTAGTCGGCTTCTCGCTCAACTGCCGCGCTTTGCCCGACAACGCGCGCAATCTGCGATGTACACCTTTAAACACGGCTCTTTTC
>CAMOGC010000070.1 GCA_946613955.1 uncultured Clostridia bacterium | reverse complement strand
CGGCGGGGTATTATCAGCGGGGAGAGCAGATCGTCTGCAAGCGGTGCGACGTGGTCATGAACATCAACACCATCGGCTTCAAGGGCGGCTGCAACCCCATTCCCATTCCGTATCGGGTGGCGGAGGGATATATCATCTTCGAGATGAAGGACATTCTGGCCGCGGAGCGGGAATTCAAATAAGGAGGCGAAGGGAAAATGCTGTTTCGGATGATTCGGGGCGCGCTTTTCCGTCAGCGCGGAAAAATGCTGCTGATCGCCTTCACCATCGCGCTGGGCGCGTCCCTGGCGACCAGCATGATCAACGTCATGCTGGATGTGGGGGACAAGGTGACCCAGGAGCTGAAGGCCTACGGCGCCAACATCATCGTCAAGCCCCAGGATTCCACGCTGATGCAGGACATCTACGACGTGGAGGACGGCAGCGGCCAGATCTCCCAGGCCTGGCTGCGGGAGGACGAGGTTGGAAAGCTGAAAACCATCTTCTGGGCGTTCAACATCGTGGATTTCGCGCCGTTTTCGGAAACCCGGGCGGAGCTGCCCTCGGGCAGGACGGTTACGGCGGTGGGAACCTGGTTTAACCATCCTCTGGATCTGCCCACGGGGGAGAGCCTGGACGCGGGCGTGGCCGGGCTGAGAAGCTGGTGGGAATTTACCGAGGGCGCCTGGATTGACGAGCAGAAGGAAGGAGAAACCGTCCTGGTTGGCAAAAACGTGGCCGCGAGGGAGGGGCTGCACGCAGGGGACAAACTGACCCTGAAGGGGCCCGCGGCCTCGGCGGAGGTCACCGTGGCGGGGATTTACGACGCAGGCGGCGACGAGGACGATCAGATTTACGCGCCGCTGGATCTGGTGCAGCGCATGAGCGATACCGACGGGAAGATCGCCTCCATCGAGGTGTCCGCCCTGACCACGCCGGATAACGACCTGGCCCGCCGGGCGGCCCAGAATCCGAAGGCCCTTTCCGCCAAGGATTACGAGACCTGGTACTGCACGGCGTATGTGAGCGCGGTCTGCTATCAGATTACCGAGGTCATTACCGGCTCCGTCGCCTCCGCCGTGCGCCAGGTGGCGGACAGCGAGGGCGCCATCCTGAACAAGACCCAGCTGCTGATGATTCTCATTACCGCCCTGAGCCTGGTGGGCTCCGCCCTGGGCATCTCCAACCTGGTGACGGCCAGCGTTATGGAGCGCAGCCAGGAGATCGGCCTGCTGAAGGCCATTGGCGCGCGGGATCGCTCCATTACCGGGCTTTTCATGGCGGAGATCCTGATCACCGCCCTGGTCGGCGGCATCGTTGGATACTTCATGGGCTTCGGCTTCGCCCAGCTGATCGGCCGGAGCGTTTTCGGATCAGCCATCGAGATGAAGCCGCTGGTCATTCCGCTGGTGGCGGTGCTGATCGGGCTGGTCACCATCGCGGGCAGCCTGCCCGCCATCCGGATGGTGCTGCGGCTCGATCCGGCGGAAGTTCTGCATGGAGGGCATTGAGGGATGACAAAGAGAAAAATGTTCCTGCGGATGATCACCGCATCGCTTTTGCGGCGCCGCAGCCGGATGCTGGTCGCCCTGCTGTCCATCGCCATCGGCGCCACGATTCTATCCGGCCTGGTGACGATCTATTACGACGTGCCCCGGCAGATGGGCGCCCAGTTCCGGAACTACGGGGCCAACATGATCCTGGTTTCCGATTCGGAGGAGCCCCTGACGAAGGAAAAGGCGGAGCGGGCGCTGACGGCGGTGCCGGAGGAGAAGATCGTTGGCGCCACGCCCTACCGCTACGTCAACGTGCAGATGGTTCGCAGCCAGCTGGCCTTTGTGGCGGCCGGGACGGATTTTGATCAGGTACAGATGACCAGCCCCTATTTCGTGGTGGAGGGCGCCTACCCCTCCGGAACGCGCCAGGCGCTGCTGGGAAAGCAGGTGGCGGAAACCATCGGCGCGAAGGTCAACAGCGTTGTGGAGATCACCTATAAGCCGGCGGCGGGCGCCGGGGAAGGGGCGGAGCTGACCCCCGGCGCGGCCCTGGCGGGCAGCGCGGAGGGCTTCAACCAGAACCCGGTTTACGTATCCTTTACGGTGGATCAGGAGCTGAAAATCGATTCCATCACGGTGGATGCCTCGCTGCAGACGCCGGAATACGGCGGGCAGTGCGCGGAAAGCTTCTACACGAACCGCTTTCTGGGGAAAAGCCTGCCGGTGGCGGATGTGGACGGCGTCTCCGGCGCGACGGTGACCTCCGAGGCAGTGGTGCGGGCGGTCAACAGCGCGAAGGTAACCGGGGACGGCCGCTCCTCCGCCGGCGCCACGCTGAGCATGCAGGTGACCGGCATTCTGGATACCGGCGGCAAGGAGGAAGGATATATCTTCATGTCCCTGGAGGATATGGCGGCGCTGACCGGGGAGAGCGGCCGGTATGACGTCATGGAGATGAGCGTATCCGGCGACGCGGCGGAGCTGGAGGGCTATGTCAGCGGCATCGCCGGCGCCGGCGCGGGGGTTTCGGCCCGGCTGGTCAAGCGGATCACCCATTCGGAAACCGCGGTTCTGGGCAAGCTGCAGGCGCTGGTGTTCCTGGTGACGGCGGTGGTGCTGGGGCTGACGATGATCTGCGTTTCGACGACGATGATGGCCGTGGTGACCGAGCGGCGGCGGGAAATCGGCCTGCGGAAGGCGCTGGGCGCCTCCGACGGCGGCATCCGGGCGGAGTTCCTGGGAGAGGGTATGTTTCTGGGACTGCTGGGGGGCCTCCTCGGCGGCCTGCTGGGGTTTGGGTTTGCCCAGGTGGTCAGCGTCAATGTGTTCGGCTCCTCCATCCGCTTCCAGCCCCTGCTGCTGCCGATTACGGTTCTGGTATCCATGCTGATTTCCGCCCTGAGCTGTCTGCTGCCCATCCGGCAGGCGGTGGCGGTTGACCCCGCGCTTGTATTGAAGGGAGAGTAAGCCGATATGAGTCTTCTGGAGCTAAGAAACATTTCCAAAATCTACGGGGAGCTGAAAGCCCTGGACAATGTGAGCCTGCATGTGGACCGGGGGGAATGGGTGGCCATCATGGGGCCCTCCGGATCGGGCAAAAGCACGATGATGAACATCATCGGCTGCATGGACAAGCCCTCGAAGGGAGAGGTGCTGCTGGACGGGGTCGATATTTCCAAAGAGAGCAGCAAGGCCCTGACGGAGATCCGCCGGGACAAGATCGGCCTGGTTTTCCAGCAGTTCCACATGGTGCCCTACCTGACGGCGGTGGAAAACATCATGGTGGCCCAGTATTACCATTCCATGCCCGACGAGGGGGAGGCCCTGGAGGCGCTGGAAAGGGTGGGACTGAGGGAGAGGGCCCATCATCTGCCCAGCCAGCTCTCCGGCGGCGAGCAGCAGCGGGTCTGCGTGGCCCGGGCGCTGATCAACCATCCGGAGCTGATCCTGGCGGACGAGCCCACGGGCAACCTGGACGAAAAGAACGAGAACATCGTGCTGGATCTGTTCGCCCAGCTCCATCGGGAGGGAACGACCCTCATCGTCGTCACCCATGACCCGGAGGTGGCCGATGCCGCCCAGCGAACCATCGTGCTGGAGCACGGTCGGGTGGCCCGGGAAATCATGAACGAAAATTTCGGTCCATGAGGGAATCCATAAGGAAATCAATAAGGGAATCAACGCGGGAATCAATGAGGGAAAAGAAATGAGAGCGAGCGATCTTCCCCTGCGCAATTTGAGCCGGAAACCCGGAAGAACCGCGGCGCTGATGCTGCTGGCCGGGTTTCTGGCCCTGTCCCTGTTCGCCGGGACGGTGGTGGTGGAATCCCTGGGGAATGGGCTAAAGAGCCTGGAGGCCCGGCTGGGAGCCGACATCATCGTCGTGCCCGCCTCGGCAAAGGCCCGGGTAAACCTGCAGGAGATGCTGCTGCAGGGGGCGACGGGTTCTTTCTATACCGACGCGAAATACACGGAGATGCTCGCGGGGGTGGAGGGCGTCGAAAAAGCCTCGCCTCAGCTCTTCCTCGCCTCCCTGCGGGCGGATTGCTGCTCGGTGGCGGTGCAGGTCATCGGGATCGACCAGAAGACCGATTTCACCGTTCAGCCCTGGATCGCCCGGAGCTACAGCCGGGAGATGGGAATCGGGGACGTGGTGGTGGGCAGCCGTGTCAACGCTCAGGTCGGGGAGGGCATCAAACTTTATGATACAAGGTGCCGGGTGGTGGCCCGGCTCGACGCGACCGGCACCGCCATGGATACCTGCGTATACTGCGGCATGGATACCCTGCGGATGCTGCTGGAGGCGGCGAGGGAAAAGGGACATGAGCTGAAGATCGAGGGAGAGCCCGAAAACGTGATCTCCGCGGTGTATCTGAAGGTCCGGGACGGCGCAGATCCCCAGAAGGTAACGGACACGATCAATGTGCAGAACCGATTCAAAAAGCTGCAGGCGGTGCGGACCAAATCCATGTTCAGCGGCATGGCCGACAGCCTGGCGGGGGTGACCGGAACGGTTTCCGGGCTGATTCTGGCCGTGTGGGCCCTGGCGCTGGTGATCCTGATCATCGTGTTCTGGATGATGGCCGGGGAAAGGAAAAGGGAATTCGCCGTGCTTCGGCTCCTGGGCGCCTCCCGGAGGATGCTGGGCGGCATGATCCTGAAGGAAACCGCCGTGTGCGCCCTGGTCGGGGCGGCCGGCGGAACCGCCATGGGCGCGCTGATCCTCTTCCCCTTCCGCGGGCTGATCGAGCAGCGGCTGGGGATGCCTTATCTGATGCCCGGGGCGGGACGGGCCATCGGGCTTGCGGCGGCCGCGATCGCCTGCACCGTCGGCGTCAGCGCCATCGCCTCCGGGGCCGCGGTTCGAAAACTCAGCCGGGTCGACGCCGGAGAAGTGCTGCGGGAGGGAAACTAAAATGCAATTGAACGCGGAAGGACTCTCGAAACGCTATTTCCGAAAAACCGGCGAGGCGAACTTCTTTGAGGCCGTGAAGAGGGTCGACTTTTCCCTCCGGCCCGGTCGCGTCACCCTCCTGATGGGCCGCAGCGGCAGCGGAAAAACAACCCTGCTCCATATGATGGCCGGCTTGCTTAAACCCTCGGAGGGCCGCGTCACCCTCGGGGAAACCGATCTCTACGCCCTCGACGATGCCCCCCTCTCCCGGCTGCGTAATGAACGGATCGCGGTCGTGCCACAGGCCCGCAGTGCCGTGGAAACCCTGACGGTGCGGGAAAACCTGCTTTTGCCCGGGCTGCTCGGGGGCGGGAAGGAAGACGAGGCGGCCGCGGAACGCTGGATGGAAAGGCTGGGGATCGCCTCCCTGGCGGACAGCCGGCCGAAGGAGCTTTCCGGCGGGGAGCTGCGCCGGATGGCGATCGCCCGGGCGATGATGCGGTCCCCGGAGGTGCTGATGGCCGACGAACCCACCGGGGATCTGGACGACGAAAACACCGCTCTGGTGCTGGGCCTTTTGCGGGAGGCGGCCGGGAACGGCGCGGCGGTGCTGATCGTGAGCCATGAGGCGGAGGCGCTGGCCTACGCGGACGAAGCTTTTCGCATGGACGCGGGCGTCCTGACGGCGATGGAGGGATACGAAACCGGCGGGAAGATGACCGGAGACACGGAGCCGTAAAGCGCCCGCGGGGGTGGGAGAAAGCAGACAGACCCGGCCTCCCGGAGGCGCGGCTGCGAAGCGCCCGCGGGGGAGGCGGACATTCGGAGGCGGCATGGCCGAACGAACGGGGAAGGAGAAAGAAAAAAATGAAAAGAAGACCGGGCCCGACGGATTTTCTCCTGGCGGCGCTCAGCGCGCTGACGCTGATCGGGGCGTTGACTTTTTTCAAAACCTGCGGGCCGAGGGAGGACGGCTCCTGGATGAACTGCCACTGGGCGAACCAGGCGGTGACCGGCCTGGCGGCTGTGATGACCGTTCTTTCCATCGCCCGCTTCTTCCTGGGGGACGGGGAGAAAATCGGCCTGGATCTTTCCCAGATCGCCCTCGCCGTCCTGACGGCGGCGCTGCCCGGCAACCTGATTCCCCTGTGCGGAATGGAGACCATGCGGTGCCATACCGTTTTCCAGCCCGCCGCGCTGGTGCTTTCGGTGCTGACCGCGGCGGCGGCCCTGGCGGACGCGATCCTGCGGGCGAGAAGGCGGGCTTCCCGTCAAAGGCGGACGGAACCGTAATGACCGGGGAAAGCGAAGGCACGGAACCACCATGCCCGGAACCGCACAGCCCCGGCTGAAAACACCGTTGACCTTCCGCGGCCGGAACGATACAATAGGGGCCGAAAGGCGGGTGGACGGAAAATGACGAACATGGACGCGCCGGAAAAGCGTTTTGATCTGGTCTGCGCGGGGATCGCGCTGGTGGATTCGATTATTAAGGGCTTTGATCCCAACCCCATTTCCGCCTCCGGCTACCGCGCCGCCTCCGGGACGCTGAAGATCGGCGGAGAGGCGGTCAATGAGGCCGTCGCCGCGGTTAAGCTCGGCGCGCGGACGGGGATCCTGATTTCTCTCGGGGAGGACGAGGCGGGCGATATGATCGTCGCCGCCCTCCGGCGGGCCGGGGTGGACACGGAGCTGCTGATCCGCTCCGGAGAGCACGCGACGCCGGTTTCGACGATCTTCGTGCATGAGGACGGAACCCGGAAATCCATCACGAACGCCGCGCACCGGTACGGCTTCCATCCGGAGCGCTATGCCTCCCGCTTTACGGAGGCGCGGGGGCTGATCCTCGGCTCCCTGTTCCGGGCGCCCTTCGACGATCCCGCCGTGATCCACGAGGTGCTTTCGGCGGCGAAGGCGGCCGGGCAGACGGTTTTTGCCGACACGAAGCTGCCGAACTTCCGGAAGCTGGGCCTGGACGACCTCCGGGATTCGCTCCCCCTGATCGACTACCTGACGCCCAACGAGGATGAGGCCCGGTATTTCTCCGGAAAGGAAAAGCCGGAGGAGATGGCGGACGTGTTCCTGGGTTACGGGATCCGGAACGTGCTGATCAAGCTGGGCGCGAAGGGATGCTTTTTCAAAAACGGGGAGATCGCCCTGAGACTTCCGGCCTATGAGATCGACGCGGTCGACGCCACCGGGGCGGGGGATAACTTCATCGCCGGGTTTGCCTCCGAACTGCTCCGGGGCAGCTCCGTTGAGGAGGCGCTGCGCTTCGGCAGCGCCTGCGGCGCCATCTGCACCACCGCCGTGGGCGCCGGAACCGCCCTGCAAAGCCGGGAGCAGGTGCTGCGGTTTATGAGCGAAACGAAAACCGCGGCGCGGAGCTGAAAACCCGCCTGCGCGGCGCAACCGCGGCAGAGAGGAACGGTCTGACTGCGGCGGCGCAGCAAGAAGAATGGGTTTCCGGAGAAACTGAAAAAAACGGGGCTGTGCGCTTGATCACAGCCCCGCTTTTGCGGAATCGAGCGGCGCGGGCCGCCTTGATTTTTTTTCAGAGGGTTCTTCTTGCGGCCGATTGGCAAACGGATTCATGACGGCCGCTCTTCCGGACGTAAGAGCCACGCGATCATGACTTTGGCTCTTCCGCCTGCAGGACGCCGAGCCGGTGCAGCGGCTTGTGCAGCGCGTTGATCAGCAGCGGAGCCGCCACCGCGGCAAAGGCCGCGTTGATCAGGGAGGCCGGCAGCTTGCTGGCCATCTTGACCCCGGTGGCCTCCAGGGTCAGGCCGTTGACCGTCAGCCCCAGGACGAAGGTTTTCAGCATATACAGCGCCACGTAGGTCAGCCCCGCCACCGCGCAGGCGACGACCAGCCGCGTCTGATCCCCGCCGGATAGCGCCCGCTTCCGCAGCGTCTTTCCGGCGAGCAGGGCCGCCACCAGGGCCACGGCCCCCTTGGAAACGAAGGTAATCAGCCCCTCCAGTCCGTATCCGGCGATCAGGTCATACAAAAGGCTGCCCAGCCCCGCCGTCACAAAGCCCGCCGCGGGCCCCAGGATCAGGCCGCACAGGGCGCAGACCGCGTTGCTGACCGCGATCTGGGACCCCAGGAAGGGAAAGCGGATATAGTTGGACACAAAGGCCAGCGCGGTCATCAGCCCATAGCAGGTCAGGCGATAGGTCTGGTTCATGGTTCGGGTGCTCATGCTTCGTCACTCCTTTTTGCTTTCTGTTCAGGATGGAGGGATTATACAGCCAATGTGGTTATATAAAAAGTACCAGAAACAAGAAAAAACATATAACCAGATAATTGCCGCTATTGTCGGATTGTGGTATAATGACCCGGCTCCGTGTCTGAGCCCGGGGGCCCTTTCCCGGGAAAAACCGGGGCCGTATTTGAGCAAGGTCTCTGGGTCTGAGTCCGGGGG
>CAMOGC010000069.1 GCA_946613955.1 uncultured Clostridia bacterium | reverse complement strand
CCGGGACAGCTCCAGCGCGCCGCGGAAGGTACCGTCGCCGCCGATGGCCACGATGCCGTCCAGGCCCAGCAGATTGCAGGTGCTGACCGCCTTCTGGCGGCCTTCCGGCGTCATGAATTCCATGCTGCGGGCGGTATACAGGAAGGTTCCGCCCCGGGACAGCATATGGCCCACGTTCGCCCGGTTCAGCTGCACAAAGTCCACGTTGATCAGGCCCTGCCATCCCCGGCGGATGCCGATGCATTCGATATCATGGGCCAGCGCCGCGCGCACAACCGCCCGGACCGCCGCGTTCATGCCCGGCGCGTCGCCGCCGCTCGTCAGAACGCCGATTCTTTTAATCTCCTTGTTTTCCATGTCCTTTCCTCCCCTTCGTTCTGATGCCTATTGAAAAACAACGATTATTTCAAAAACCATCTGACAGTATACACATTTTTCCCGCCCCCGTAAATACCCGAATCGTTTTCCTCCCGAATTTTTATCCCATGCTGAACATATCATCTTTTATGTCTGCCTGCCCCGTAAACGGTAACCCGGGCCAACCGGCCTTAAATTGGCCGCGGTGTCAAAGGCGGTCTCTGGGCGGCCGGACCCGGCCGCGTTGTTTGGCCATGTTGGCGTGCGGAACGTGAAACATGAAAAAAGCCGCGAACGCTCCGTTCATGGTCATGAAAAGGGCCGTGAAGCGCGGGATGATTTTCCCGATCTTCACGGCTCCTTTATTTTCTGTTTATCCCAGGGGATGCGCTTCCACGGAGATTTTCAGCGGCGCGTCGGCGGCCAGGGTGATCCCGTCGGCGCTCAGGGGCGTCGGGATCAGGGAGGTCAGCACCCGTTCCCCGCCGTTGATAAACAGCTCGATGCTTTCCTTGTCCATCAGCAGCCGGAGGGTCAGCTTTCCGTCCTTCGCCTCCGCCCGTACATGGCGGGTATGCGGGATATCCCTGCGGGATCCGCCCCGGCTCCGGTCGAAGACCAGCTCCTCCCGCGCCAGATCGCAGCGGATTTTGATGAAGTGTTCCCGATCCTTCGCGGTATACAGCGTGAACCGACGGCAGGCCGAGCCCTCCGGATACAGCGTGACCGTCATGTCCATCAGCCTTCCCCGCAGGCCGGGCAGCTCCCGTTCCTCCTGAACCAGCACATCCTCGTGGCGGATTGTGTCCTTCCAGAGGGTTTCCATTTCCCGAGCGGGCTGCTGATACAGCCGTCCCTCCCGCAGGAAGATTTCCCGGGGTGCGCTCATCTGGGCGTACCAGGCGTGTCTGCGGGGCGCTTCCCGGCAGGTGTCCCAGTTATCCATCCATCCGATCATCACCCGCCGCCCGTCCGGCGTCAGGGTGGTCTGGGGGGCGTAGAAATTCAGCCCGTAATCCACCGGCTGTACTGTCTTTCGTTCAAACCGGCAGTGCTTCAGATCCCAGTCTCCCATCAGGGCGACCGTGCCGTATCCGGCGTGGAATTCCTCCGTGGCGGTCATTTCCTGCGGGCTGACCAGCAGCACCTGCTCCCCGTCCAGGGAAAAGAAGTCCGGGCATTCCCACATGCGGCCGTATTGTTCGCGGCTTGCGTCAATTTCCCCGACAAAGCGCCATTCCACCCCGTCCGCGCTTTCGAAGAGGAGCACCGCGCCCTGCCTTTCCTCATGCCGGTTTCCGGCGACGAGATAATACCTTCCCTTCTCAAACCAGATCTTTGGATCACGGAAATCAAAGGGGCTGTATCCCTCCGGCAGATGGGCATGCCGAATCACGGGATTGAGCCTGGATTTGGTGAAATTCACCCCGTCCCCCACGGCGACGCACTGGGCCTGGGTTTCCCTGCGGAAGGTGCCGGCCGGCTGAACCCCGGTATACATGAGCATCAGGCTTCCGTCGGGCATGGGGACCGCGCTGCCGGAAAAGCAGCCGCCCGCGTCCGCGGCTGTATCGGGCGCCAGGGCGCAGGGCTCATAGGTCCAGCGGATCAGATCCTGGCTGACGGCGTGGCCCCAGTGCATTGGGCCCCAGCTGCGGGAATAGGGATGGTACTGATAGAAAAGGTGGTACTGCCCCTTGTAATAGCAGAAGCCGTTCGGATCGTTCATCCATCCGACCAGGGGCGTCAGATGAAAAAGCGGCCGATCATGGGAGGGAATCAGGGTGGAATGCTCCCGCTCAAACAGGCGCACACGGTCCAGGGGGGTCAGGTGTTCGATCATATCGTCCTCCGTGGTTTCAGAAAGTTGGGCAAAGGGCGCCCCGTCCCGCCGGGCCGAAACTGTGCCGAAAAGGGCGCCCCGTCGATATGGGAATACCGGGAGTCGGCATTCCGGCTCCCGGCATGGGATCGTTTTGAAGATTATTTGGTGGTAACATACCGGTCATAGACCGTCTGATAGGTCTGCAGAAGCGTGCTCATGCCGCAGCGCTCCAGGTTGGCCTTGTAGGCTTCCCATTCCTCGTCGGTGGGGCCGCCGTTCTTGATCCACAGGGCTTCCTGCTCGGCGACGGCCCGCTCGAAATCGGCCCGGTAGAAGTCGATGTCGTCCAGCTCCGCCTCGGTATAAACCGCGTCCTGGGGATAGAAGCTGTCATCCTTGACGAAGGGCATCCAGTAGTCATAGATGTCCGCCAGGCGCTCCATGGCCCGGTCTTCCATGTAGAAGTACTCGTTATAGTACTCGGAGAGAATCAGCTTGGGGCCGGCCACTTCGCTCTGGGCCTTCAGTTCGCCCGAGGACTTGTTGTACTTGGCGCGGGACTCCTCGTCGGTAATGGACTTCCACATGCCCTTCTCGTCCTTCTCGGTGAAGTAGACGCCGATGGGGCCGTACTGCAGCTGCATGACGTTCTCGCCTTCGTACCACTGGTCATAGAAGCCCAGCAGCTTCGCGGGATCCTTGCACTCGCGGGTGATGGACAGCTGGCCGCCGTTGATGGCGCCGCCGGTCCGCAGGGTTACGTTGCTGGTGCCGTCGGGGCCGGTCAGGATCGGCAGATACACATAGTCGGCGGCGTGCGGGCCCATGATCTCATTGATTTCCCACCAGGTGGCAACGCCCACGCGGCCGCCGGTGCACTTGGCGATCAGCTGGTTGGTGTCCTGGGAGAACATTTCAAGGTCCATCAGGCCTTCGGCATACCAGTTGTGGAAGTAGGTTACCGCCGCGCGGTATCCGTCGTCGTCGCAGACGAAGTTGACAACGCCGTCCTTGTTGACCGTCAGATCCATGCAGATGTCATTGGGCCAGTTGGTGAAGCCAAAGCCGGCGTAGAACACGTTCTGGCCCCAGCACCACTGGTCGAAGCCGGTGCTCATGGGAATGGTGGAGCCGGCTTCATTGCCGTAATACTTGGCGGACATATCGTTGTCCTTGAAGGCCTTCAGCACATCGTGCAGCTCGTCCAGGGTGGTGGGCATGGCCAGTCCCAGGTCGTCCAGCCAGGCCTTGTTGATCATCGCGAACTGGGGCACGCTGAAGATGGAATAGTCCTTCTCCCGTCCGATACCCGCGGTACCCATCTGCTCGCCGGCGGGCAGGCCGTAGATCTTGCCGTCGCTCATGGTGATGGCGGCGCGGATCTGGGGATGCTTTTCCAGGATGGCGCTCAGGTTGGGCATGATTTCGGGGGTAATGTAGGGGGTCAGGTCGATGAAGGTGCCGGCGGCGCCGTAGCGCATCAGGTCAAAGTTGCTGAAGCCCACGGCCTGGAAGGCGTCGATGGGGTTCTTGCTGGCCGCGTTGCCGCTCAGGCGGGTGCCCACGACTTCGCCCAGGCTGTCGGACCAGGCGTCCCAGGTAATCTTGATGCCGGCCTTTTCCTGCATCGCGTTGAGCACGGTGTTGCCGTCGTATCCGGGAGAAAGGGCGGAAATGCCGGTCAGAACGGTGAAGGGCGTGGGTTCATCCGCGCCCGCCGCGGACACGAGGCCCAGCAGCATCGCAACGGCCAGAATCATGGATACCAGCTTTTTCATGGAAATCCTCCTTCTTTTGGTTCGATATTGTTTATGCGCTACGCGCACGGAAACCGGATTTTATCCCTTGACGGCGCCGGCCATCAGGCCCTTCTCGAAGTACTTCTGCACGAAGGGATAGGCGATGAGCATGGGGGCCGCGGCTACGATGATGGAGGAGAACTTGATCATTTCCGTCATCTTGTTCAGCTCCGCGTATCCGCCGGAAATCATGCTGGTCTGGGCGGCGGAAGCCGAGGATTTGATCAGGATGTTCCGCAGCACCAGGGGCAGGGGCGCCTGCTCGTTGGTCATGTAGATCAGGGCGGTGAACCACTCGTTCCAGTAGGCCACCATGGAGAAGATCACCATGACCGACAGGATCGGCGTCGACAGCGGGATGATCATGGAGAAGAAGATCCTAAAGTGACTGGCGCCGTCGATGCCGGCCGCCTCCTTCAGGGATCCGGGAATACTGTTCTCGAAATAGTTCCGCGCGATGATGGCGTTGCTGACCGCGACGCCGCCGGGCAGGAACATGGCCCAGATGGTCTGCATGATGCCCGTCTGCTGCACGATCAGGTAGGTCGGGATCAGACCGCCGCCGAAATACATCGTAATAATGAAGAAAATGCTGATGATTTTCTTTCCCGGCAGATCCGAAACGGACAGCGGATAAGCCACCAGGTAGATCAGAATGACGGAGTAGAGCGTGCCCAGCACCGTGTAGAGGATGCTGTTGCCGTAGCCGCGGACGATGCCCGCGTCGGCGAATACCGCCTTGTATCCGTCCAGGGTAAACTTGCTGGGCAGCAGGAAGGTCTTGCCCGCGTATACGTCATAGGGGTCAGAGAAGGAAGCGATCAGCACGTAATACAGAGGATAGGCGATAATCAGCAGGATCAGCACGGAAAAGATGATCAGGATGATATCGCTGGTACGATCGCTCAGGCCGCCCGGTCTTCTCTGCGGACCTCCGGCCGTTTTGGCTGTTTGCGTCATCTTTCAGTCCTCCCCTCTTACACGAAGCTGACTTCGCCGTATTTCTTGGCGATCCAGTTGACAATGACCAGCAGAACGATGTTGATCGCCGTGTTGAACAGGCCTACCGCGGTACCCAGTTCATACCGGGCGCTGACGATGCCCTGCTCGTATACATAGATGGCAATAATGTCGCTGGTCGCCCGGTTCAGATCCGTCTGGAGCAGGTAGGCCTTTTCGAAGCCCACGTTCATCAGCCCGGAAGCGCTCATGATCAGCTGAAGGATGATCATCGGCAGCAGGCAGGGAATGTCGATGTGCAGGATGCGCTGGAAAACGCTGGCGCCGTCGACCTTGGCCGCCTCATACAGGGCTGGATCCACGCTGGAGAGGGTCGCCAGATAGATGATCGTTCCCCATCCGGCTTCCTGCCAGATGCCGCTGGCCACGTAGATCGTCCGGAAGGCGCTGGCCTCGGTCAGGAAGTCGATCTTCGTCCCCGCGAGCAGGTTGATCAGACCGCCGGTGGGCGAAAGGAAGATCCGCAGCATACCGCAGACGACCATGGTGGAGATGAAGTGGGGCGCGTAGATTACCGTCTGCACCGTCCGCTTCAGCCGCTTGAACCGCAGCTGGTTCAGCACCAGGCTCAGGATGATGGGAACCGGGAAGCCCCACAAAAGCCCATACAGGCTCAGCTTCACCGTGTTCCACAGCATCCGGTCGAAGTTCGGCGCCCGGAAGAAGCGCTCGAACCATTTCCATCCGACCCAGGGGCTTCCCGTGATCCCCAGACCCGGATTGTAATTCCGGAAGGCGATCTGGATGCCGTACATCGGACCGTATTTGTAGATGATGGTAATCACGACCGGGATAATCAGCAGCACATAGAGCTGCCAGTTGTCCGCCAGCCGTCTGCCCAGGCTCTTCCTGTGAACCGGCCGGGCAGTGGTTGCAGCTTTCATTCTCTCCCCTCCTGTCCTCTGTTGTTCGCGCGTTGTTCATGAAACGTTTCATGAACCATCACGCAGATCATAGCATAAGGAAAAAGCGGATGTCAATATCATTTTTGGACTTTTTGGAAAAAATATTTCCTTCCTTCACAAATTGTCCGCGGAGTCGTTTCCTTTGCAGCCGCTCTGTTGTAAGCGGTTTCATGAAACGTTTATGTAATTTCACGTTGACAGGCTGGTGTTTTCATGATAAATTGATCCCGATTCATCCATCACGGATTTCAATTCCCGTTCTTTCGGGGCCCAGTCCCGCCGTTTCTCTCCTCCCTGCGTCTGTTTTCCAGGGCGGAACGAACCGGGCCCCCGAAAGCCGGAATTCTCCCTTGCGCAAATCTGATGGGAAAGCCGCGCGTATCGGCTCGATGGCCGTAGTCCGGCATTTTCCCCGCGCGTCGCTGCGAAGGAAAGGCAGAGTGATTTTATTGCAGAAAACCGGCTCAAGCCCCACGATGGTGGATGTGGCCCGGGAAGCCGGCGTATCCCTCGGAACCGTCTCCAAGGTGGTCAATCATCAGCCCGTGGGCGAGGCCTTCCGGAAAAAGGTGGAGGAGGCCATCGACCGTCTGGGATATCAGTACAACAGCAGTGGAAAGGCCCTGCGGACGGATCGGACCAATACCATCGCGCTGATCATCCCCAACACGGTCAACCCCTATTTCGCCCTGCTGGTCAACGAGGTGGAGGCCGCGCTGGAAAAGCGCGGGCGGCGTCTGCTCCTGTGCTTTACGGATTATGATCAGAAGAAAGAAGAGGAATTTATCCTGATGGCCCGGCAGTCCCGGGCCGACGGGGTCATCGCCATGACCTATCACCCGGATCTGAAAATTCCCGAGGATATTCCCTTCGTGACCATTGACCGGTTCTTTTCCGTTTCCGTCCCCTGCATCGCCTCCGACAACTTCGGCGGGGGCTACCTGGCCGCCCGGAAGCTGAAGGAGCTCGGCTGCGAAAAGGTTGCGTTTCTGCGTTTCAGCTCTCCCCTGGCCAACGAGCCCTCCAAGCGGAAGGACGGGTTCGTCAGCGGCTGCGTGGAGCTGGGTCTTTCCTTCGAAATCAAAGCGCTTCAGGATGGGGATTCCTTTTCCGAAATCGAGGATTTCCTTTCCGACCATATCCGGGACGGCCGGATGACCCTCGACGGCCTCTTTGCGGGAACCGATATGCTGGCCTGGCAGATTATCCGCTATCTCCGGAAAAAGGGCGTCCGCGTCCCCGAGGATCTGCAGGTCATCGGCTTCGACGGCATCCGCATGTTCGGGGATCAGGATCTCATCGTTTCCACCATTGTCCAGCCCGTGGCGGAAATCGCCGAGGCCGCCGTCAATACCGTCCTGTCCTCTCATCTGTCCGGTATGCCCTCCCTGATCTGCCTGCCGGTAACCTATGCCGCCGGCGGAACGACCCGTGAATAAGAAAGGAGCCTTCCCTCATGACTGATGTCTGCGCCCTGGGCGAGCTGCTGATCGATTTCGCGCCCCATGGAGTCAACGCCTACGGCTACCCCATCCTCTCCGCCAATCCCGGCGGCGCCCCGGGCAATTTTCTGGCCGCGCTGTCCTGCTTCGGCTGCGGCACCGCCATGATCGGCAAGGTCGGGGACGACGCCTTCGGCCGGCTCCTCATCGAAACGCTGAAGGAGGCCGGCATCGACACCCGGGCTGTCCTGGCGGATCCCAAGCGGTTTACGACCCTGGCCTTCGTCTCCCTGGACGAGAGCGGAAACCGGGACTTTTCCTTTGCCCGCAAGCCCGGCGCGGATACCTGCCTGACGCCGGAGGAAGTGGAGCGAAACGCGGATCTGATCCGAAATTCGAAGGTCTTCCATTTCGGCACCCTGTCCCTGACGGATGAGCCCGCCGCCTCCGCCACCCGCCGGGCCCTGGAGATCGCCCGGGAGGCCGGATGCCTTATTTCTCTGGACCCCAACCTGCGCAAGCCCCTGTGGAAGAGCGAGGCCGCCGCGAAGGAGGCCATCGAATGGAGCCTCCGCCAGGCGGACATTGTCAAGATCAGCGATGAGGAAATCGATTTCCTCTGGGGTCTGGAGCCGGAGGCCGGCGCCCGGAAGCTGCTGGCGGAATACGGCGTCCGCCTGGTCTACGCGACCCTCGGCCCCAAAGGCTGCCACGCCGCCTCCACCTCCGGCGCCGTCGTGGCGGTGGAAAGCCCCAAAGGCATCCACGTCGCCGATACCACCGGCGCCGGCGACATCTTCGGCGGCAGCGCCATGAGCCGCTTCCTGAAAATCGGAAAGGCTCCGGAGGCCCTGACGGAAGCGGATCTGCGCGGGATCGTCAGCTTCGCCTGCGCCGCCGCCAGCCTCTCCACCCAGATCCAGGGCGGCATTACCAGCGTCCCTGCGCTCGACGCGGT
>CAMOGC010000068.1 GCA_946613955.1 uncultured Clostridia bacterium | reverse complement strand
CGCCCGTAACGGCTGTGCCATCGGAAACCCCCGGGGCCGAAGGAACGGAAGCGCCCGCGCCGGGGACGGAAATCCCGACGCCTGTAACAGCGGCGCCCGCGGAAACGGAAGCGCCGACGGAGACGCCCGGCTCTTTTGCGAAGGCGGCGCTCCCCGCGGAGGATCCGTCTTCCCCCGCCCCCGCGGAAACGGAAACACCGGATGAATTGATGGAAGATGTGGATCTGGACGCGGAACCGACCGGGACGCCCCCGGCCGGCCCGACGGCGACGCCGGTGCCCTGGCGGGATATCGCCGGATGGGTGGTGCTCAACGACAGCGGCGAGGCCATGCGGTGGACTGCCCTGGAGGACGGGGTGCCCCAGATTCATTCGCCGAGGATCCAGGAATGGAACGGGGCCTTCCGCATCAGCCTGGATGACGCGGCGGCCAGCGTGGAGAGCTGGAAACTGACCGATGACGGCGGAACCGTCATCCTGGAGGCGGCGGGCTATACCCTGGCCCTGCTGCGGGAAAACGGCGCCCTGGTGGCGGCGGTGGACGGGATCGAGATGGTGGCCGCCCCGGAGGATTTCTCCTTCGGGGAGGGGCGCTTTATCAGCGTGGATCTGCTGACCCGGGCCCTGGACGGCTCCTGGGAATGGGACGCGGAGGAGGAAACCCTGATGCTTTCCATTCCCGGCAAAACCCTTTCCACCGCGACGGACTGACCGCGGGCTTGACAAACCGGCGGAAAACGGATACACTCCGGAACCGTTCCGGAGCGGCCCGCTGTGGAAGACCGCGGCGCGGGAGTCCTCCGGGGAACATCGAAGAACACCGAAGCGCACTGACCAGAAAGGAAACGCCTGCATGAAAACGGTTACCATTCGCCTGAGCCTGGTGGAAAACGTCAACAAATTCGTCAATATCGTCGGCCGCTATCCCTTTGAAATGGATCTGCGGGCGGGGAGGCACGTGGTGGACGCCAAATCCATCCTGGGCATTTTTTCCCTGGATCTGAGCCGGCCCATTACCCTGGAAATCTACAGCGAGGACTGCGGCCAGCTGCTGGAGGAAATCAAGCCCTTCCTGGTCTGAACGGGAGGCAAAAGCCCGTACGTTAAAAGAAAAAAGTCGGGAATCTACCCGGAAACAGCGAACAATATATCAATCTGCCCTTTTCAACATTCGGAAAGTATGATAAAATGCCCCCGACCGGCCAGGCCGGGGGTTTTGCGCGCTTTTCGGAAGCGGATGCCCCGCCGCCGGATCAACAACGCAAGGAGCTGTACCCGTGGAAAGAATTCGCCGCAACGAGCGCATGAGCGCGATGATGAAGATCCTGGCCGGGGCGCCGGGAAAAATGTTTACCCTGAACCAGTTCTGCGCCCTGTTCGGGTCCGCCAAATCCACGGTCAGCGAGGATATCGACGCGCTGCGGCACGTGGTCAGGGATTTTGATCTGGGAGAAATCGTGACCCTGACGGGGGCCGCGGGGGGCGTTATCTATCGGCCCCGGATCGGCCGGGAGACCGCCCGGAAGTTTATTGCCGAGCTGTGCGAAAAGCTCAGCGGCACCGAGCGGGTGCTGCCGGGGGACTTTCTGTATTATTCGGACATCCTCAGCGCGCCGGAGATCGTCAACCGGATGGGCGAGATCCTGGCGACGGAGTTTGACCGGGAAAACCCGGATTTCGTCCTGACGATGGAAACCAAGGGCATTCCCGTGGCCTATGCCACGGCCAACGCCCTGGGCGTTCCCCTGGTGATCGCCCGCCACAGCTCCAAGGTTTACGAGGGCTCGGCGGTTAACATCAATTACGTTTCCGGCTCCGGCAACATCGAGACCATGAGTCTGAGCCGCCGGGCGGTCCGGGAAAACCAGCGGGCCCTGATCGTCGACGATTTCCTCAAGGGGGGCGGCACCGCCCGGGGCATGCAGGAGCTGATGCGGGAATTCAACGTGACGGTGGTGGGCTCCGCCTTCGTCATGTCCACGGCGGTGCCGGCGAAAAAGCGGGTCGCGGGGGAAAAGGCCCTGATGACCCTGGAGGTGCTCGGCGGGGAACCGGCCGAGGCGCGCGTGCGGCCGGCGGCCTGGCTGGAGCGGGACGAATGAGGATGCCCGCGGGCGGCCCCAAAATTTGCAATGAATGGGTGAATATGATAAGATAAGGGGTAATCGTCCGAGGGAAGGAGAGGGATGCCTTGTATCAGATGGCGCCGCCGCAGCCGGTTCAGCCGCAGCCAGAGGAACCCAGACGCATGAGCGTTTTCCAGATCATGCTGATCGTGGCGGTGCTGGGATTCGTGATCTGGTATCTGGTGACCGCGCTGACGCCGGAGGCCTCCCCCTATGGGCGGATTACCGCCGGAACCATGGGCACCCGGTATACGGGGGACTGCCTGCTGGTTCGGGACGAGACGCCCTTTGACGCCGAGGGGCTGACCAGCATCGAGTATATCGCCGAGGAGGGCACCCTGATTTATCGGGGGACGACGATCTGCAACGTCTACTCCTCCGGTTTCAGCACCCGGGAGATGACGACCCTTCAGGATTACCGCGATCAGATCAAAAACTACCAGATCAGGCTCCTGCGCTCGGAGGTGGCCACCGACGCCCGGATGGAAAAGCTGGAAAGCGACGTGCTGACCCGGGCGCGCGAGGTCCGCGCCATCGTCGGCGGCGCCCGGGGCAATATGAACAACCAGGAAAAGCTGCTGGGGACGGCGATTCAGGCCCGGCAGACCTACCTGAAGCAGAAATACAGCGACGACCAGCGGATGAGCCGCCTGTATGACGACGAGCAGAGCCAGATGCAGCGGATCAGCAGCTGGACCAAGCAGTATGCCGCCATGACGGAGGGGGTCGTCAGCTTCTATTCCGACGGATATGAATACGGGCTGACCATCCATAATTACGATTCCTTTACCCCGGCCCAGGTCCGGTCGATGATCAACGGGAACAAGCCCGCCTCCTCCGCCGGCCAGAAGGGGAAAACCACCATCTACCGCATGATCCGCGACGGATACTGGTATGTGCTGATGATGGTCCGGGATTCCAACTGGAACCCGGTGGAGGGCGCGGTTTACGAGCTTCGGCTGGAAAGCTTCCAGGACACGACCGTCCAGGCCCGGGTGCAGTCCTTTACCCGCGCCGGCGGGGAGCTGGTGGTCCGCCTGGCGGTGCAGGCGCCGGTGCAGCCGATCCTGTATATCCGAACCTGCACGGGGGAGCTGGGAGACAATGTTTCCACCCTGATGGTGCCGCCCCGGGCGATTTATTATCAGGACAATATGGCCGGTGTCGTGGTGGTGGACGGGCAGTATCAGACCTTTATCCCCGTCAACATCCTGGAAAGGCGGGACGACGCGGTCTACATTTCCGCCATCCAGCAGGGCGTTCTGTCGGAGGGACAGACGGTGCGCCTGTTCTGAGGCGGAGCGAAAACATTCCCAAAATCGACAGAAGCGGAAGGGGGCGCCGGTGCGCCGCCGATCCCGCAAGGAGGCAACCGATACCATGGTATTCAAGGATCTGCAGGACTGGCTGAGAAGCAGGCTGAGCTTCGGAGGAAACGGCGGAACCCGCCGGCCGGACGGAGGAACCAGCTGCTACCGGCCGGTTCAGCGGAAAAACCGACAGGAAGAGGCGCTGGCCCGGGAAAAGGCGGCGGAGTACGAGGCCGGCCGCCCGCAGGTGGCCTACGCCCATACGGGGTTCACGGGCATGAATCCCCCCATGGGCGGAGGCGTTCCCTATTCCGACACCCAGGCCGCCGATCCATACGGATACGGCGCCGCCCAGGCGGCCCGGCAGGAAAGCTGGGGCGTGCCGCCGGCGGAGAATCCGGGCGGATGGGGCGTCCCGGCGGAGGAGCCCGCTCCGGGAAGCAATATTTCCTACATGCCCGGGGTCTACGCGCCGGACGCGGGCAGCACCTTTACCCATGTGGAGCATATTCTGGCCATTACCTCCCTGCGAAGCTGCTATGAAGCGATCGAATGCATGAAGAACGGGGAAACCCTGATCATGACCCTGGATACCATCGGCAGCGAGAGCGAGCGCATCCGGTGCCAGGACATGCTGGCCGGCGCCGCCTTTACCCTGGGCTGCAGCGTCCGGACGATTCCGAGCGCGGGGACGGTGCTGATCGCTCCCGCGGGGGTCAAGATTCTGCCGGAACAGCAGCGGAGCAACCCGGATCGGGGCGTCTATACGGCCGCCCAGCCGCAGGCCGCCCCCGTGGAGCAGGGCTATGTTCCCCGCCGGGAGCGCCGGAGCAGCCCCAACGCCGCGGGATGGGAAAACCCCGCCGGGGAAACGGGGCGGGGCTATAACCCCTATACCGGCAGCATGCCGGCCGCCGCCGGCGGCTACGGCGCCTACGGGGGTTACGGTACCTACGGCGGCTACGGTTCCTGAGGATTTTCCGCGGCGAGGCCGCGAAAAAAATACGCGCATAATGAATGAAACGGAAGGAAAGGAGACCCCCCAATGGAACGCATTACGGTCGATGTGATCAGCAGCAAGGAGTTTGCCATCGAAACCCGGGGATACAACCGCAAGGAAGTGGACGAATTTCTGGATGAGGTCTGCGACGAAATGGAACGGATGGAGGCGGAAATCAAGGATCTTCGCCAGAAAACCACCGTGGTTCACGAAACCCCCGCGGCGCCGGCCGTGGCGGTGGGCGTGAGCGCCGAGGACGAGAGCAGCTTCCGGGAGATTCTGGAAATGGCCCAGCAGGTAAAGAACGAAACCCTGAAGAAGGCCCGGGAGGACGCGGAGGCCATCCGCGCCAAGGCGGAGGCGGAGGCCACCGAGCGGCTCGACGGCATCAACGAGGAGCGGGACGCGATCAGCCGGGAGCTGGAGGAGCTGAAGGCCGCGGCGACGAAGTATCGGGAGAGCTTCGAGGCGCTGCTGCAGGCCCAGCAGGAAGCCCTGGACAAGGCCGCGCCGGATCTGTTCTGAGACGGAGGGATTACAGGATGTTTGGACGCAGACCGGACGGGCGGCGGCTGAGGGGCGTGGATCCCATCGTCGCCATTACGCCCTATCTGATGCCGATGCGGTGCGACGCGCAGGTGTTTCTGGAGCATAAGCTCGATTATGAGATGCTGTCCCGCTATATCGCGGCGAAGAGCCGGGAGGGCCAGAAGGTGACCTTTATGCAGATCATCGTCGCCTCCTATGTGCGCGGCATCAGCCAGCACCCGGAAGTCAACCGCTTCATCAAGAACAAGGAATACTACGCCCGGAACAACTGCTCCGTCTCCTTTACCATTCTGAAGGAAACGGACAATTACGACAGCCCGGAGTCCACCATCCGGATCGAGTTTGATCCGACGGATACCCTTTTCGATGTCCGGGACCGGATGATCGCGGCGGTGGAGGCCAGCCGGGGGGAGGACAGCTCCGGGGACGATTTCGTCCAGAAGCTGGCCGGCGCGCTGCTGAAGGTGCCGGGGCTGGCGAACCTGGTGGTGGGGCTGGTCCGGCTGCTGGATCGATACGGCCTGGCCCCGAAGAGCCTGATCATGGAGCTGCCGATGTACAGCGGCATGTTCATTACCAACAACGCCTCCATCGGCCTGCACCATGTCTGGCATCATATCTATAACTTCGGGACGGTCAGCGCCTTTTTCGGCATGGGCAGCGTCCTGAAGGAGGCGGTGACCGACGCGGAGGGCAAGGCCCGGATGAAGAGGTGGCTGCCCATCGGCGTTACGGTGGACGAGCGGGTGACCTCCGGCGCGCATTACGCGGCCTTCTTCGCGGATGTGGTCCGGTGCCTGAACCATCCGGAGCTGCTGGAAACGCCGCCGGAATCCGTCCGGTATGACGAGGATATGGTCTATCACGTGCCCAAGGTCAACGCCCAGGCCTGAAGTCCGGGCCGGGGAGCGAAGAGGATCCGTCCAGGGAGACGCTTGCGGAAATGAAGGAAGCGCCGCGGGTGGCGGGATCCGTCCCCGGGAGGCGCTTGCGGAAAAAAGAACGCCGCGCGGAAGCAGCTGCTTTCGCGCGGTCTTTTTCGTGCGCCCCGCTTTCCCGGGCGGGGCGGAAGGCCATCGCTTTCCGGCGTTCTTTCGCGGGAAGGGGTGGGGCCCGCCGGAGGGGCGGAGCTGGATATGTCTTACACAAAGCTTTCCGGCCGGTTAAAGACGGGGACGAAATCCTTCTGGGCGGAATCCGGCTCCTGGAGAAAGCCGGGCAGTCCCAGGGCGAGCATGTGATCCCGCACCCGGCGGTATTCCCGATCCGTGACGGGGCGGGTCAGCCCGGGAATGGCCACGCCGTTCATGGGAACGTACTGGCGCATGAGGCTGACGGGGATGCCCTCCGGCAGGCGGTCCCGGATCCAGGTCAGCAGCTTCAGGCTTTCCCCGGTCAGGGAGGGGAGGATCAGATGGCGGATCAGCGTTCCCCGGGTCATGATCCCCTCGGCATTATAGACGGGCGCCCCGGTCTGGCGGCACATCTCCTCCACGGCGGCGGAGGCGGCCTCAAAATAGTCCGGCGCGCCGGCGCAGAGCGCGCCCGCGCGGGCGGTGTAGTGCTTCAGATCCGGCAGATAAACGTCGATGACGCCCTCCAGGCAGCGGAGGGTTTCCACTCTTTCGTAGCCGGAGCTGTTCCAGACCAGGGGAAGGGCGGGCCGGTACAGCTCCAGCGCTTCCAGAATCCGGGGCACGAAGGGCGTCCCGGTAATGAAGCTGATCGACTGCATGCCCATCTCTTCCAGGCGGCGGAGGCTGTCGGCCAGCGCCCGGGGAGAAAAGACGCGCCCCCGGTTCAAATGGGAAATCTCGCCGTTCTGGCAGTAGGCGCAGCGCAGGGTACAGCCGCTGAAAAAGACGGCGCCGGTGCCCCGGGACCCGGAAATCGGCGGCTCCTCCCACAGATGGGGCGCGATCCGGGCAATCAGCATATCCTCCCCCAGGCCGCAGAAGCCGGCGGCCTCCTCCCGGCGGATCCCGCAGCGGCGGGGACAGAGCGAACAGCGCAAAACCCTTCCTCCCTTTTCCTCAAGGATGCCTCCATTATAGGCCCAAAGACGTCCAAAATCCAGCGGGGGTGCCGGGGAGAAAGAACGGGGGGTTGTGAGAAAAGGGGAATTGGGTATATAATACAGAGTGCGCGAGTAGAGAAACAGGCGGCGGACGGACGCCGAGGCGGCCCGGAAACCGCGGAGATAAAGGAGAACAGACGTGAACGATACGGAAGAAAGATTCCCTGAAGGGCAGGAAGCGACCCGCTCCGTTCCCGCCGCCCCGGCGGGCCGGAGAAGGCGAACGGACCGGTACCGGGAGGAAACGCCGGCGGAAAGCCCCGCTTCCTATCGGCCCCCGGTGCTTTCCGGACAGAGCGAAACCGCCCGGGAAGCGGCCAATCGGCTGAACGGCGCCCCCCTGCGGGAGGCCGGAGCGCCGCCGCGCGCCGGCACCGTCTCCCGCATCCGCCTGGGGGATCAGAGCGGGCGGCCGGAGAGCCGGGAGCGCGTGGGCTACGCGCCGGGCCGGATGGGCATGCCCCAGCGGCCCCGGCTTTCGGAAGAGGGAAGGGCCCGGATGGCGGAGGAAAACAGGATCCGGGGGGCTGAACCCTCCCGGGGCCGCGGGCCGGAGGGCTCGGGAATGCCCGGCCGCGATACCCGCGCCAGGGGCGCGAGGCCTGCGGATAGGGGACCCGTCCGCCCGCCGCGGGAGGAGGAGCCGCCCCGCCGCGGCCGCCGATGGCTGACGATTCTGGTCATCGTGCTGGTGGTGCTGGGGCTTCTGATCCTGGGCGTCAATCTGATTCCGGAAAACGCCGACGGTCTGCCGGGAACGATCCGGAAGACCGTCGGGGGCTTCGCCGGCAGCCTCTTTAACAGCGCCGGCAGCCGTCCCCACGCGGTGACCGCCTTCCTGGTCAACGGGGAGACGGAGACCACCGCCCCGGCGGATCTGACCTTTTCCATCACGACCGAGAAGGGCGTGGCGGACGTGCGCCTGGTGGACGGGGAGGGCAATATCCTGCAAACCAGCCGGATGGTGGCCGACAATACGGAGAATACCCTGTGGAGCCTGGACTGGCATCTCACCAGCGGATACAGCGGGGATGTGCGGCTGCATACCCTGGTGGGGGATCAGTGGCTGGAGACGGACCGGGTTGTGACGGTCAGCATTCAGGATCTGCCGGTACAGACCCAGACCCCCGCGCCGGAGGCGACGCCCCTGCCGGTTGTGTTTACCTCGGAAACCCCCGAGGTGACCGCGGCGCCGACGGCGGAGCCGACAGAAGAACCGACAGAAGAGCCGACAGAAGAGCCGGCGGACGAGCCGCAGGATGAACCCGCGGACGAGCCGGCGGACGAACCCGCGGACGAACCGCAG
>CAMOGC010000067.1 GCA_946613955.1 uncultured Clostridia bacterium | reverse complement strand
CGAGAATCAGATTACGCAGAAATAGGGATTCCTCCGGAAAGCTGCCGCGGGAATACTACATGAGTGCCTGGGAAAATACGGAATCTGAAAGCTGACCATTTGGTGCTGCTTTCCTTCATATGCTTCGGCTCAGATCTCCCACAGGTTGATGCCCAGTTGATCCTCGTGGATTCTTCCCACCGACGCGTCGATCCGCTGAACAAACATTTCACAGGTAGCCCCGACGGTGATTTCCAGCACATGCCCGCCGTGGATTCCGTGACGCTGATCGGCGAGGGTGGCGTGCAGATGAATGTAGGGTTCCCCATTGACGGTGGTGATATTGCCGGAGAGGGAGGTTATTTCGCAGAAACTGTCGACGGTTTCTTTGGCGTATTCCCGCGTGGCCAGATCATAAACCCCAAGGACCGCCAGCTCGGACGCGCCGATGGCGCTGACATGGGCGAAATGGATTTTCTCAGCCCGGCAGAGCTCCTTCAGTTTTTTCATGATCTCTTCGCCCTTGTCAATGCGAACCGCATATAGGCTGTCAAACTGTTTGTACTTCATGATCTTATTTCCACCTTTCCTCTATGCTTGTTTTCCGATGGTCTCGCTCCGTTTTCTGTTTCCGCGATTTGGCAGGGGAACATAACCGTTGTCCGCTCCCGACAAACGGTCAGGTTTGAAACCGTTGGATGGCAACGATTACGGACAAGTGAATGACCCGAAAAAGCGATTTTGACCCTCCGGTCATCCTTATGATAGATGATAACAACAAGAATAGCAATAGGATATTCCTGGTCGTGCGTGAAAAGCGGGGGAGAGGAAGTGCCTGACGAATCAGCGCCTGTTCATGCACGTCGGGGTATACCTGATCCTGCGGGCTTAAAGACGGGGATTGGAGGGGCTTGAAAGATCGGGACAGAAGCGCTTGTTGACGGGAGGCTTCCATGATATACTTGGCTGAAGAAGTGAGAGAAGGTGAAGCCCATGCCGGAGATCAACTGGGAGCTGTTTGAAAAGCAGGTGGCGGCGTGCCGGCTGTGCCCGCTTTGCCAGGGAATCCGGCATAAGGTTCCGGGCCAGGGGGACAGAAACGCCCCGCTGATGCTGATCGGGGAAGGACCGGGGCAGACAGAGGACGAAACGGGGCTTGCCTTTGTCGGCGCGGCGGGACAGCTGCTGACGAAAATGCTCGAGGCGATCCGGCTGCCCCGGGAGCGGGTCTATATCTGCAATATCGTCAAGTGCCGCCCGCCGAACAACCGGGTGCCGACGCCGGAGGAGGCGGAGGCCTGCCGGATTCATCTGCGGATGCAGACCTGGCTGGTGCGGCCGAAGGTCATCGTGCTGCTGGGCAGTACGGCGGCGAAAAACCTGCTGGATCCGGAGATTCGGATTACCCGGGAACGCGGGAAATGGACGGAGCGGAAGGGCATATGGATGATGCCGACCTATCATCCGTCCGCCCTGCTGCGGGATCCGGAGAAGAAAAAGGAAGCGTGGGAGGACATGAAAAGCCTCCGGGATAAGCTGATCCAGCTGGGACTGTATCAGGACCTCTATTCCGAAGGCTGATTATCCGGCCCATGATAAACCGCCGCACGATGCTCGACCACAGAAGGCGCTTCGGTGAGGACGCCTGATCAGAACAGGGCCGCGGCGCCAGCACCATCAAATCATCATGGAGCGATCGACATGTCAGATTATACACATCTGCTGCGCACGCCGTTTTCCGGCATTTCCCCGGAAGACGAGCATTTTATGGACGAGCTGCTCGAAGTGGCGCGGCTCTTCCGGCCCTTCTCCGAGGGAATGACGGAATTCCTTCTTGAACACGGATACAGCGGGGATCCGGACGACGCGGGAGAAAAAACGGCGTTTATCCGAAACACGTTTGAGCGGGCTGGGATGAAGCCTCCCCGGGAGATCCGGCTGTGGTTTGAAAAAGACCAGCCGATCACCCGCGAAACCGCGTTTCAGATTTGCTTCGCCTTCGGGCTGGACGGGCTGCGGACGGACGACTTTTTCCGAAAGGTCGTCATGCGGGAGAGAAGCTTCGACTGCCATCAGGTTTCGGAAGCGATCGCCTACTTTTGCCTGAACCATGGGCTGACCTGGGCGGACGCGCGGGAGATGAACGCTCGGATTCCGGAACCCGGGGAAAACAGCGCGCCGGCCGCGGTCGTCTATACGGATTCGATCGTGAAAGAGCTGAACCGGATGGAGAGCAAGGAAGAACTGGTTCAGTGGCTGCGGGAAAACATCCGCCTGTTCAACACGAACAACGCGACCGCCTATCGTCTGATCCGGGACATGTGGGAGCAGACGGTCGGAAAGGATGGGCTGCTGGCCAGGGAAGGGCGCAAATTCTTTTCCGCCACGGACGATCCGGCGGTTGACGGCCCCTCCCAGGCGCTGACGGCGGGAGATGAGGGCGTAAAGCTATGGGACGCCTATCTGGCCATCTTCCAGCTGGATAAGGAACAGGTGAGCAGACTGGAGGCGGACCGGTCCATCAAGCCGATCCTGGACAGGCTGCACGCCGCCGCGCAGGATTCCTTTCCGGACCGGCAGGGGATGACCCTGATCCTGAAAGGCGCGCATGTGTCCTATGAAAGGGTCCGAAAGTGGCTGGTGCTGCTGATCTTTTTCACGTGGTGGGCCAGGCGCGCCCTGGCTGCGGGAAGCTATGAAGCGGAGGCGGAGGACGGAAAACGCTTCCTGGCTTTCGCCGATCACGTCATGATGGAAGCAGGCTACCCGGAGCTCTATGTCGGAAACCCCTACGACTGGATTTTCATCTACTGCGCGCAGGATCAGGAACCACTCCGCCTGTTCCGGGAAATCTGGAATACCCTTCTGGGAGAGAAGCTGGAGCGGCATTCATAAATCCAGTTTCGCCGGAAGATGGATACAATCGGGTTGAAGACGATGGAAAGGGGAGCAGGCTGCATGGATGGTCGCAGGGCGCTGACGCCGGGCACGACGCTTCGCTTCTTCAACCGAAACGGCGGAGAGGTTCGCTATACAATCCGGAACGAAATCGGCCGGGGCGGCTCCTGCCTTGTATATGACGCCTCCTATGAGGACAGCATCGGCAACCGCAAGCTCATCCGGATCAAGGAGTGCTATCCTTACGGCCTGAAGCTGCAGCGGGCCGGGGACGGAAGCGTGGCAGCCGGGGAAGGGGACGCCGCGGCGTTTGCCATCGCGCGGGAGCGGATGAAGGCGGCCTACCGGAAAACCCATGAGCTGTTCCAAAGACAGGAACTGACGAACGCCATTGCCAATACGGCCGATCTCTATGAAGCCTACGGAACGACATGGATCGTGTCGACGTGGCTCAATGGAGCCACGCTGAGGGATAAACCTCCCCGGACGATGCGGGAATGCGCCGCGCTCATGCTGGCCACGGCCAGGATCCTGGAGCGGATTCATGAGGCGGGATATCTGTACCTCGATCTGAAACCGGAAAACATCATGACCATTCACGGCGTAACGGAGCTGATCCAGCTGTTCGATTTTGATTCGCTGATTGCGGCGGAAGAGCTGGCGGCGGCCCGCGAAACCGGAGACCCGTCCGCCCTGCGAACCTCCTTTACCAGGGGCTACGCTCCCCCGGAGCAGCAAACGGGGAAAATCGGACAGATCGGCCCCTGGAGCGATGTTTACAGCCTCGGCGCCGTACTTTTTGAACTCCTTTGGGGCCGCGCGCCGACCGCCTTTGACGGGGAAGCGGACGCGGTCTATGACTACGAAACCTTTGTCTATTCGGGCAGCGCGTTTCAGGACGGGCTTTATCGGGAACTGTCGGATTTCTTTCACCATTCCCTGGCCAGCTATATCAAAGACCGGTACCAACAGATGGGAGAGGCCGTCGCGCAGCTTCAGGAAATCGCGCTTCTGGCGGACGAGCAGCGGCCGTATCTGGTTTCCGCCGCGCCGCGGACGAATCCTGCTTTTTACGGAAGAGAAGAAGAGATGGCCGCGCTGCGGGGCCTGCTGGCCGGCGATTCTCCTGTCGCCGCCCTGACCGGAATGGGCGGCATCGGGAAAAGCACGCTGGCCCGGGAATACCTGCGGAAATATCGCGACCAATACGACGCGGCTCTTTATCTTTATGATTCGGGCTCGATCGATAAAATACTCGCGGACGACCAGCATGTCTGCGTGAATACGGTTTGGCGCGCGCCGGAGGAATCTGAGGCGGAGTATGCATTCCGGAAAATGGAGATTCTGAAACGGCTGTGCGCCACGCGGAAGGTGCTGCTGATCCTGGATCAGTTCAGCCCCGATCACTGGAACGATCTGCAGCCGCTGTTTTCCATTGGCTGGAAGGTGCTGCTGATTTCCAGGGAAAGGCTCCCGGAAGGGCTGTGCCCGTCGCTTCGGATAGAGGAGATGGGAAGAAACGCGCTGGGGGCGCTGTTCCTCCATTATTCCCATCTGCGGGAGATGTCCCCGGAGGACAGAGCGGCGTTTTCCAAAATGGCCGACGCGGTTTACGGACACACGCTGACGATCGAGCTGATTGCGCGCCAGATCCGGAAAAGCCATCTGACGATGAAGGAAGCGGCGGAGACGGTCGCGTCCGCCGGCTTTGACGCGCTTCCGGGGGAGAAGATCGATTATCTGCGCGATCTGCAATCGGAACGCCTGCCGCTGATCCAGATTCTGAACCGGCTGATGAATGTGGACTCCTTTACGGAGGACGACCGCCTGCTGATCCGGGAGCTGGCGCTGTTCGATCTGCCGGGGATAGACGCTTCCCTGCTTCGGGAGATGACGGGAAGAGCGGAGCTGAATCACCTGAACGATCTTGAGGAGGCGGGCTGGGTGATCAGCGACGGGAATAAGCTCGCGCTGCATCCCCTGATGCAGGAGGTCGTGCGTTCCTGGCCGTGGAATCGGGACATGGAGTTTGCGGCGGAGGGCATGGCCGAACGCCTGTACCAGCGCCTGAAGCCCAAAGGAGCCCGGCACGATACGGACCGGCAGTCTCCCAGCGATTATGCCCGGCTCTATGAGCTCCTCTGCGCGGCCGACCAGCTGCAGGCGCACTGCCGGAAGACGACCCCGGCCGGCCAGCGGCTGCGCTACCGGATCCTCATGGACGCGCCGGTGGATCAGGACGAAAGAACCGCGGAAAGAATGGCGGAGCTGCTGAATCATCCGGAAGGACTGGACGAGGGGAGCGTGCTTCGACTCTATGAAAGTTCCGCCTTTCTTTTCGGCCGGCTGGAGCAATACGAAAAAGCGTTTGACCAGTTGGAGCGGATGAAGGCGTACCTGATCCGGCATCCCAGCGCGTTCTATGCCTCCCTGTATCATCGGGCGATGGCGGTGATGATTCATAACGAGGGACGGAAGGATCACGTAAAAAGAAGCCTGCGCCATGAGGATCAGGCCATCGCCGCCGCCCGGGTTTCCCGGCATCCGGACGCGAAGAAGCAGCTGGCGGCGTCCCTTACGGACAAAGCGACCACGCTGCTGGACGCCGGAGAAGACCCAACGCAATGCCGGCGCCTTCTGGCGGAGGCGGAGCGTCTGGTCGATCAGCATACGGATGATTCGGACTACGAAAGATATCAGTTTTACTGCGTTTCGGCGATGTATTACGCGGTTTGCGGCCGGCGGGAGGAGTCCATCGGACAGCTGAAAAAGGCGGACCGGATCGCCTTCGAAAGGCAGGATTCACCGCTCGCCTATATCGAGCACAGGCTGGATCAGGAGGCGCCGATCCGTCTGGCCTTCAACGATGATGAAAATGCGATCGAGATCCTGGAATGGGCGGCTGAAGAATGCGCGGAGCGGGATGAAATCGCCGCGTACCGAAGAACGCGGTTCTCCGCCTGGTATACGCTCAAAAGGGTATATGAGGAAAGGGGAGATGCCCTCCGCGCGGAAGAAATGGATCGGAAGATGAAGAAACACCGGGAAGACAGCCCCTGGCCGATGGCAGACGCGGAGCCGCTTGCCCAGGCGGAACGCAATAAGGTGGATATCAAAAACGATAAACTCGTATACTGACGGAATTCTGGA
Source organism: uncultured Clostridia bacterium (assembly GCA_946613955.1). The sequence goes on along the minus strand of CAMOGC010000067.1, from coordinate 2,350 downwards.
GCTCCCATCATTCTCCGGGAGATCCATTTTTTATCCGGACGATGCTTTCAGACTTTTCGCCAACCAGCGGCAGAAACGTGACGCGGAAACGCGCCATATCCACATGCGTGGCGTCCAGAAAACCGACGCCTTCAGCCTGGAGAAGTTCAACCTGCCGGTTTGCTCCGCCAAAGGCAAATGCTTCGGAGACGCTTCCGTCCTTCTTTACCACCCGGTGACAGGGAATTACGCCGGGCTTTGGATTGACATGAAGCGCATAGCCCACCACCCGGCTCAGACGCGGGTTTCCCGCAGCTTCCGCCACCTGGCCATAGGTGGCGACGGCGCCTTCCGGAATCAGCTGTACCGCCGCGTAAATTCTTTCGAATGTTGTCATTTCTCGTTTCTTCAGCGCTCATATGAAGCCGCCGCACCCGCTCCTCTTCGCCTTATTCAACACAATCATGATGACCTGCCAGCCGCAGCTTCGGTTTCTCCCGGGTCCATGAGGCAATGACCCCGGAAGGACGCCCTTTCTCACTCGGCGGCGGAGCTTCCCGCGCCATGGCAGTATCCGTAATACCAGCATTCGTACGGATGGCTGCACTGGTCGCCCGGCTCGACCGTTACTTCTTCCTTTTCTTTCTGCATCCGGTTCAGATCCCAGATATTCTCATTGATCCAGCGGTAGAAGCCCTTGGCCTGCCGCGTCACGTCCACCGGAACAAAGGGGTTTTCCTCATCCGGCCCGTGCAGCACGATGAAAATCCGGCCGATCTTCAGCCCGCATCGGGAAACGATATAGTACTGGAAGCCGGCGTCCCGGACGAACTGCTCATGCACCTCCGGGGCGTTTTTGACTTCATAGATGTCATAGCCGGTTTCCGTTTTGCGCAGGAGATCGACGGCGCAGTAGTTGTTGTAATTGCTGAAGGCCGCCTCGCAGATGACGGGCGTGCCGAGGGCGAGATGCTCCGCCGTCCGGGCGATCATGGCTTTTTTGTCCGGAATCCGCCTTCCGGGCAGATAGACCGTCATTTCCTCATAGGGGCCGAACATCCCCATCGCCCGGTCGCCAAAGTCATTTCCGGCGTCCAGCCGCGCCTGCACCTCCGGAGGAATGACGCGCAGCCTGGGCTTGTGCTTGTCCAGCCAGAGCATCCTGCGGCACTGCATGCCGCGCATAAAATCGGTTTTGGTGATCGCCATGGTCGTTTATCCCGCCTTTTCAGCGCAGGCCTGCTGGCCGTCCACTTTCTCGTCATTGTTTCCTTGCTTCCGTTCCATCGGGGATGATTGTAGCACACGAAAAAAACGCAGGCAAGAGACAGGAAGCGATCGAAGATCTGGAAATGAGCAGGAACAGGACCTTTTTCATTTATACAAAGAAGCCCGCCTTGTGCTATGAAAGGCCTTCTTGTATAATGAACACAGAAGATCGCAAGCTGGCGGGCTTTAAGGAGAAAACAGATGACACCGAATCAGCGAATATGGGCGCAGGCCAGGAATCAGCTGGCCGCGGCGGTTTCCGCGCTGGGATACCCGGAAGAACTGGCCGACCTCATCGCCGGGCAGCTTGGCAGCCCGAAGGCGATTGACCGCATGACGTCGTATGTCCGGCAGGCCAGGCCCCAATCCCTGGAAACGATGATGGATGAAATGCTGGCCATCCGGGCGGAAATCGACGCGTGGAGGGAGCGGAAGGAGTCGCGGGAGGCGCAGGCGGGCTATAACGCGTGGCTGTGGCAAAGAAAGAGGGAGGACGAAGAGGAAGAATGAGCTTCCTCCGTCAGGATGAAACGATGGAAATGACAAGATACGGAGATCCGGACGCACCCCTGGTGCTGGTGCAGATGGTGGACGACCACGATCAGGAAGGAATAGCGTCCGAGGTGGCCGAAATCAGGCGGCTGACGGAGCGGAGGTTTTGCCTGACCGCGGTGAAGGTAAAGAGCTGGAACGATGACCTGTCGCCCTGGAAGGCTCCGGCGGTTTTCGGCCGGGAGGATTTCGGAGACGGAGCGGAGAGGACCCTTGCGGAGGTGCTCGGGATCTGCGCTGATCCGGATAAAACCTATATCATCGGCGGCTATTCGCTTGCCGGCCTCTTTGCGCTGTGGGCCGCGGGCCGGACGGACATGTTCCGCGCGGTGGCGGCCGCCTCTCCATCGGTCTGGTTCCCGGGATTCATGGATTATATGAGGGACAACATCCCCCGGACCAGCGCTGTGTATCTGAGCCTCGGAGACAAAGAAGAAAAGACCCGCAACCCCGTGATGTCCACAGTGGGAGAGCGGATCAGAGAAGCGCACGGGCTGCTGGAGGAGCGGGGAATCAAAACCGTTCTGGAATGGAACCAGGGGAACCATTT